>JAGLSM010000401.1 GCA_023135745.1 Spirochaetota bacterium
GTAGGAATCAACAGCTTCGCCGGGTGTGGCAACAACTGTCATGTCTGTTCCGGAAGCCAGAGGATTCTGAACACCGCTTAGAGTTACAGCAATAGGATTCTGAAGGTCCTGATTGATACTGAGATCGATGGTTCCGCTAACTGAACCTACTTCATGAGTAGCAGAAGTAGTTTCACCGGCAAGAATACGTACAACCACAGTAGCTCCCCATACAGGAGTGCCGTCTGATTTTAAGACTAATGAAAGGGTGTAGTATCCGGCAGCAAGGGTAGAATCGGTATATGACGCAGAAGTAGCCCCAACGGTAATGCCTGTTAAGGCTGAAGCAGACCCGCCGGCAGGTTTCAAAGTACCTTCAAGTGAAGGACTTGCCAACACATCCCATGAAACATTAATGCTCAATGTACCGTTTCCTAATAAAGGTGTAACTGTAATACTTACAGAAGTTGTCAAACCGGCATTAACAGTTGCGGCAGTAGAACCCATAGCAATAAGAGTTCCAACAGAATTCCTGGCATATGCAACAACTGACCATGCGCCGACAGCAAGATTATTAACTGCTACCGCGCTGGTTGCGTGGTTGGATACGGCAAAATTCGCGCCGCTTGGACCTGTCCCAACTATGTCATAAGTTGCAACAGTCATATCAACATCAGGTACAACTGTTTTTGACATGTCAACCTGGAGGTTTAAGGCTAATGAACCGCCTGTAGAACCAACATCAACTCCCTGCTCAGCACATCCGGTAAAAACCAGAGCGAGCGCGAGGAAAAGCATTGTAAGTAATGATAAACCAGTTTTAATTCTCATACATTTCTCCTAAATATTAATTTTTTTTACTCTTTTAGCCTAATGAAAAAACCATCTCAAAAGATTTGCGCAGAAACTAGATAATGAAACACTTTTTAAACAAACATTACAATATTAATTACTCTTCAACCCATTCTCATTAGCCTTTAATAACAGTTTACAACAAAATTTGGACCCCGTCAAATTTTTCGAGGAAAAAACTGCAAATTTTCATCAAATTTAGCAAATAAATCAAAATTTCTTCAAATTACGTTTAAATTACCTGTAAATTACATAGATGAAACCTAAATTAATATGCCTGGATATTGACGGAACAATAACTTCCGATAAATTCAGCATACCAAAGCAAAATAAAAAGGCTATACAACAGATTATCAACAACGGAATAAGAATTCTTTTTGCTACCGGAAGAAGTTATTCATATTCAGAACCGATATTTAATCAATTTTCAGGAAATTTCTTCTCTTCACTGCAGAACGGGACATCTCTCTACAGCGAACCTGACGGAAATGCGCTTAAAGATACCTGCCTGCCCCTTGAAATTGCGCTTAAACTTGCACAATGGTTAACTAATCAGGGTCAGAGGAATATAATGCTGGTAACAGGAAGAGAAGACGGGGATAAAACCTACTATATAGAAGGAATGGACTACAACGAGTACTTCTATAAAATTATCAGCTCCTATCCTGAAAGAAGGAATGGTCTTAATGATTTTGCAGCAATAAAAAATGATTTAAACATACGCGTAGTAGGAGCAGTAGATAAAACAAGCAATATCAGACTACTTATAAATTCCGCAGTAAAAGAATTTCCTGACTTAGCCGTCATGTCCATCTACGACCCTTTTAATCCGGCATATTCATGGCTGAATATTCTTCCTAAAGGCGCGTCCAAGGGACAAATGCTCCAGCACCTTGCTGAAAAACTCGGCTTCTCCCACAAAGAAATTGCTGCAGCAGGAAACGATACCAATGACATTGAAATGCTGGATTATGCCGGCAATTCTGCCGTTGTAAGGGGAGAAATCAACATTAAAGGAAAAAATTATACTGAAATAGCCTCTCCTGAAGAAGGAGGAATATCTGATTGGTTACTTTCCTTCATTTAAAATAAGGGTTCCTTATTTTAAATGAAATCTTCTGCGAACGTTGCACAACCAAGTTTTTTGAAAAACACAAATTCTCCTGCGGAGTTGCTTC
>JAGLSM010000402.1 GCA_023135745.1 Spirochaetota bacterium
AAATTGTGGAACAAAGAAGTGAATCAACGAAAACTTAAAATCAACTGGAAATTCACGACTAAAGATGCACGTAAAAAATTTAAATATGGAAAAATGTAAATTTATGCGGTGAAGGCACTAGAGGATCAATTTTTTTCAATTCTTCATGTTTTTGTGCTAATTCCCAATCTTCCAGCAATTCGTCTCTATGTTCAAAAGCCCACTCTAAAATAAAAGATATAATGCGTTTAGGCATTTCACCCTCAATAATTTTTAAGTCATTTATCGAGAAGGATGCTCTATATTCACTATATTTGGTATAGAAATGCGGAGGAGCATGTTCCTTATAATACATTGATATAATTATTCCTAAAAATCTGGATATTTCAGGCATATTTTATCCTTCTTAATATACTATTAATATATTTCATCTTTATCCATAACTCAAATATTTTATCTATGCCGGAAAGGTCAAAGATTAAAATATTTTTTATTAAAAATCCGCCGCATCCGTCAAATCCGTGTTCTATCTACATCCCCTATCACCATCCTTAGCGGCTTGGCACCTTTTCGAGAAACTCCACTATATAATCCTACAGTTTTTCATTATTGTATACTTGAGACCATATGTCAAATTTCGGATACCTTTTTAAGTTAATTTCCTGAAAGACCAGAAAAATATAAATAGGCAAAACAACAAAAATGATTGAAATGCCTGCATTCATTAGATAGAATGGGATCATAAAATACCTGACAGCAGATAATAAAGTCAGGCTGATTTTATAAAAGCGGGATTAAAATTTTTACTTCCGCTAATTTTTCACAAAAAAGGAGATCAATATGTTAAAAAAATTAACCGTAATACTTTTAATTATGACACTTTTTATTACCTGTGGTAAAGGAAAAGGGGATTCTACCAAGGACGCAGATGGTATTACAAAAAAACAATTCCTGAATTATATCCAAAAAACATTAGCATATTACCAAACAGAAGAATACCAAAATATGGCTGCTGCTTATAAGAAGGAAGCTGAAGGTGTTAAAAAGATTATGGAACGCTAAAAAATCTGGAACAAGTACATGACAACCGGCTAGAAACAAAATGATGCAAATCATGAAAGAATGCGGTGTTACTACAGGAAGTTTGATGAAAGCCAGAAAGTATATTAAAACAGACAAAGAAGTCGCCAAACTGTTTTGGAAAATGTCAAAATATGTAGTTTATTAAACACATAAATTTTCTTTAATTAATTCAAATTATAAAAAAGACCCGGCAAAACACCGGATCTTTTTCAATTCTATCTTATTTACTTCGTATAATAGATGTGGTCAATATAAATTGCCCCTGAATAATCGGTACCAACCAGTGAAAACATCGCAAACAACAACTTCATTTCTGTCAGATTAAGACCGGTAGCTGTAAGATCAATATAGTTTGAAATCCACGTGTCTTTAGTTGCAAAAGAAGTATTTGTCCATCTGTATTCGGTGTCTTTTGACTGGATGGACATACCGAAGTTATCGTTATATCCTCCTGATGAAGGAAAATACACATGATATACAAGGCCGGCATAAGCACTAAGATCAACCAGTTGAGCATTTTTTGCATGGATTCCGAAACCCCACCAGTTGTGATAATACTTGTCCGCTCCGTAATTGGTTATGACACTCATATAATTAGTACCGCTGTCAGCTGAAAGACCTGTCTCTCCTCCCAGAGTAACAGTTGATCCGTCATAAGGCCATACCCAGATATCTTTCTCAAGTGCTTCTCCTGCATCATCACTGTATAATATTACGATATTTGAAGTCGGAGTAACGGTTGTATATGTTGTACTGGAAGATGATGCTGTAAAAGTTGTGGATTGACCTTCAGCCAACTGATAGACCCTTACCCAGTCAACCAGCATGTGCTGTGGAAAAACTGTAGTCCCGTCAGGTGATCCTCCGGTGAAGAGGGTTTCCGAGCTTCCAACTGCAACATTGAGCAACAGGTGAAAAGGTTTGTGAAAAGCTCCGAATTCAGC
>JAGLSM010000403.1 GCA_023135745.1 Spirochaetota bacterium
ATTTGAAATATATGTGCTCAAAAAATAAAAAAATAGATTATTGACTTCACCCCTAATATAATGATACCCTTCTTTAACTAATAATTAATTGGAGTTAGCATGAAAAAATATATCTCAATAGCTTTGTTTTTTGTCCTTTTTTTATTTAACGCGTGTAAGTCAAAACCCACAGATCCTTTAAAAGCTTCCAGGGAATACTTTAACAGAGAAGTAAACATTTATAAAACAGCAATATCAAATACAAAAAAAATCAAATCCTCCGATGACGCGGTATCTGTTTTTGATTATTTTACCAGTGCCCTTGAAAAATCATTAAAGGAAAAACTTGAACTGAGGAAACTCTTTCCGAAATTCAAATATAATAATCACGAAATAAAAAAAAGTATGCTGGAAATCGCAAAACTCAGAAAGATATTTATTGAAGCTGTTAAGAAAATCAAAACAAAATATAAAAATAATATTGATTTTAAAAAGGGAATCAAAAATCTGGGTCATAAAAGATACTACCTCAATTAATTAATAATTAATATGTTGACAGTCTGTGGATAATCATTGATATTATTCAGATAAAAATTATTGGAGGTTCCTTATGAAAAAGGTACTAGTATTATTCTTAATTCTTACTATTGTTGTTTTTGCTTTTGGAGCATGTAAAGGAAAAGACGCACCATCAGATTCAGACGCGTTAAATGCAGCCAAAGGTCTTTATCAGGACATGCTGAAAAATTCTCAAACAGCCCTTACAGGACTTGAAGCAGCAACAGACGGTAAAAGCGCCGCGAAGGTAGTAGCAGCATACGCTTCTTCTCTTAGAAACATTCTCATCAAAACCCAGGGTATGATGAAAAAATACCCGAAATTCAATCCCGCTGGTAACAAGGATCTTGCTGAAGTCACTAAGAACTATGCACAAGTTCAGGTAAAATTAGCCGCCTTAATACAAAAAATATCTAAAAAGTACGCGAAAGATAAAGACTTCATTAATGCCCTTAAAACAATGGGCTCAATAATGGGCAAATAAAACTTTTTTTTAATCTCAAAAGGCCGCGTAAGCGGCCTTTTGAGATTAAAAGCCTATTATGCAAAGAGAATACCATGATTTCCCCGAACACGTGCTGTCTGGATTTGAAAACACATCAGACTTTATCCTATTGGAATCATCCAAATACGATGTAAACAACTACAGATCTTTTTTATTCTATAACCCTGTACAAATATTATCTTCCACCGATCAGGAAGAAATCCCTGAAATTTTAACTGCAGTTGAAAGTGCAGTTAAAAACAATAAATTCGCCGCCGGTTATATATCTTATGAGGCCGGCTTGTTTTTTGAAGGATTAAAAAGATCGAAGTCAAGTGATGAAAAACTCATACACTTCGGTATATTCGAAAACCCATTGATATTTAATCACATTACAGGAGAGTTTGAAAACAACAATGATGCTGACTTCCCTGTCAATAAAAACCCAATTAAAAAATTGTCCTATGAAATCAAAAAAACAAAATTCAGAATAAATAAGTCTGATTACAAAAAAAAAATAGATCTAATTAAAAACCATATAAAAAATGGAGATGTCTATCAGGTCAATTTTACTGACAAATTAAGTTTTGATTTTCATGGTTCGGCAGTCTCTCTTTATCAGGATCTTAAAAAAAAGCAGCCGGTCCCTTACGGAGCATTTATTAAAACAGCTTCCGATAATATTTTAAGCCTCTCTCCTGAATTGTTTTTTAGAATTAATGATAAAACCATAACAACAGAACCTATGAAAGGAACCGTTAAAAGAGGAAGAACAAATTCAGAAGATAAAGAAATAATTAATTGGCTGAAAAATGATCTTAAAAATACAGCTGAAAATCTCATGATTGTTGACCTGTTAAGAAATGATTTTGGAAAAATCGCAGAATTCGGAAGTATAAAAGTAAAAAAACTCTTTAAAGTAGAAAAATATCCGACCCTTTTTCAAATGACATCAAC
>JAGLSM010000404.1 GCA_023135745.1 Spirochaetota bacterium
ATGGGATCAGGAAAACAATTACTCTTCGGGCTTGGAATTAATGGTTCCTTCTTTACTTCAGGAAGTGATCAATTAAACATATATTTATACTCGATCGGCTTTCAGTATTACTTTAATGAAATTGGTAAAGGCTTTTATTTGAGAGGAGATGTAGGCATGTCTTATGCAAATATTATGTCAACCTCCACAGTAGTCGCGGAATCCGGATATTCTTATGGATTTCTTGCAGGCATTGGTTACGGCATACCCATATCATATGAAACAAGAATACTTTTAGAAGCCGCTTACAGATATCTTGATATAGAAGGATATCCATATAAAACTATGTATTTCAGTGTTGGCTGGCTCTGGTAGCATATATTATGCCTGTCTAAAAGTTCTGATATTTTTGTCTATAGAAATTCAAAAAAAGCCGCCGGTTTTAACCGGAGGCTTTTTTATTCTATAAGCCGAGACGATTTATTTCTCGGCTCTACTTTACATTATCTGAGAACCATAAATTGTTATCAAAAAACCAAAAATGATAATGATCACTGCGCTGAAAATACCTGTTGCTTTAATGAAAATAGCTTTTGCTTTTTGACGCTGATTCAGCTTTTCTTCCAACCGCTGTCTGGACTTAATAGTGACGATCCCAATAAGGAACAGCAAACCAAACATACCCAAAGATATACCCAGGACTGACAAAGCTCCAACATAGTAAATACCAAAGGAAACAGACAACAGCATAATCGCCGTAGCCATGGGACAAGGGACAATACCGGCCGCGATACCAATCATTAAGAGACTTTTTTTATTGTTTAAATCAGGTTCTTTTTCATGATGCTTTTTTCTAATTTTTTCATAGATACTGTAAAACCCAATAAGAATAATAAAAATCCCGCTGCCTATAGTAAAATATGATCTAATATCGGCTTGAAGATTTGGATCAGGAAGCGCGGTAAAAATGATTTGAAAAATCGTTGCCAATAAAAAAGCTGAGCCAATGTGAATACTGGAAATAATTCCGGCAAGCTTAGCCGCATCACCTAAACTTAAACCACGATCCAATAGATATGAGGCAACCAGCATTTTACCATGACCAGGCCCTGAGGCATGCAGAAATCCATAAACAATCGATATCAGAAATATTAATAAAAATATCGGCAGAGAAAACGACTTCTGCATCCTGGTCATATAACCTGCTATAGTTGATTGTACATCCCGGTTCCAACTCAGAAAGGTTTCCCAAAGACCGCCATCTTTGCTGTCATCTTTCTTGATGTCATCAAATAGCGGAGGAGCCTTTGTCAGGGAATCGCCATGACCAATATGTGCAGATAATCCCTGATAGAACGAAAAAATAAATAGTGTGAGAAATAATAAAATAATGGTTTTTCTTTGCATTTTTCTTTTCCCTGTTTTTAATACTCAAGCTGATACTGGGCACGTTTATTGTTAAAAGCTTTTACTGAACCGGCCTTTGCCCCTTTAATTTTAAAACTGCTTTTACCGGCATAAAAAGCTACAAAATTTGTCTTATCCTTATACATTAGTTTCAAGGTTTTTTTATTTATGCCCGCTAAATTATTGATAGTAATAAAAAACTTATAGGTCACCCGTCTATCATTATTAATAATGGCCTTAAAATTCGATACTGCCAAATGCCCCTTATAGACATTATTTATCCAGATATGTGTGAAATAATTATAATGTTTTAAACGGAAGAAAAAACCTTTAAAAACTTTGGCAATTTCTTTAGTATTAAATTTTTTGTCACGATTGAGATCACACTGCATTATTACTCTATTACTAAAAAGTATATCAAATTTCCATATAACCGTTATGCCTCTTAAAACGTTCTTCTGAAAAACAAAATCGGCACGGGTCTCAATGAAAACATGCGGATGTGCAATTATCATGTTTTTTAAAAAAATTAGTAATAAAAGAATAAAGATCATCTTTTTCATGATTTACCCAGTTACTTTGAAT
>JAGLSM010000405.1 GCA_023135745.1 Spirochaetota bacterium
ATTTGACTAAACTAAAACTCTCTTCAGCGTCCTTCGACTCAGCTCACAGACTATGTAAAAAGACCAAATTTTTTAAATTATTACCCATTTATGCTCCAATTCGCATTAAGAATCAGATAGCCAGCCCCATATATCGATATAAATAAACCAGATATTCAACCCAGCCCCCCACCTTGAAGATAGTTACTGTCTTTTTACACAGTCTGTCAGCGATAGTCGAAGCATTCGCGGATCTTTTTTTTACCACGCATTCGCAGAACCGCCGCAGGCAATCGCTCGAATCTACACGAATGGCAGTATTAATCATACAAAAAAATGGGAACTTTTTTATCTCTAATGCATCTAACATAAAAAAACAGGAGGTAAAAATGTTTCAAAAATATTTTATCATTTTAGTAATGCTGCTTTCTCTGGCAGGCTGTACTGAAGGGGATACAGCAAAGGCGGAAAATGACAACATCTTTCCGTATGTGAAACTGTTTAAGTCATTGATATCCAATCAAAACACAGAAAAAGAATCACTCTGGATTATTGTTCAGTTCTCGGAAACTATCGACACAAATTACGGCACACATTTTATATTGGACAACACTTTAAACAAAATTGACAGCTCATCTTCATGGAGTAATGAAAACAGTCAGATATGGATAACATCAGCTCATCTTGATTTTCAAACTCCATATGTAATTGTAGTCTCAAACTACCGCAATATTCCAGGTGAAACAATGAATATTTTTACTACCAATTTCCTTTTTAATAAAGGAGAAACAATTTTAAGCAACCATCCGGCAAACCATATCGTAATCAGTGAAATATGTCTTGGCAAATTTTCGGCAGACAATATTGATGATGAATTCATCGAGTTATATAATCCGACCGCTTTTGATATCAGTCTTATAAATAATGATATCAGGATCTATCAGGCATCGTCAACCGGAGACCCAATGCTTGTATGCAATTTCTCAAGCACAAATCATTTCATGAATGATACTCTCCCATCAGCATTAACAATACCTGCCTATGGTTTTTACCTGATAGTCAATGAAAATGCTTCTTCACCGCTTGTCAGTATCGGTGATGCTGTTGTAAAAGATTCCCGAATGACTCTCAGTAAAAACAAACGTATCTATATATGCTCATCGGGAACGCCTTCTCAACATGATAACATCATTGATTTTATCGGATTTGGAGAAACAGAAAATCATGAAGGGACAGAGCCTGCCCTTAATCCTGAAGACGGATGCAGCCTCCAACGAAAAGCCTATGGATCATCAACTCTTTCAAGTATGAGTGAGGGTGAACAAGACTTCCATAAGGGAAATTCCGAGGACTCAGATGATAATAAAGCTGACTTTATTTTAACGTCAAGTCCAATCCCGCAGAATTCTTTATCAACTGTAGAGGACTGGAGATAAACACTACGCTAATCCCGGAAAGTCTTAATAAGGAGTTTCCGGGATAGTACAAAATTATTACCTCGCGCACCTCTTCATGGAATAATCATAATTCTGATTATCCGACATAAACCTTCTGGCAAGTTTTTCAGAATCAGTTGTAAGAACTGTAATACCTTGTTTATCCAAAATACGAATTATCATAACAACTCCCTAATCATTACTATTATCGGTAAATAAATAGAAAAACAAAGTAGAGACGCTGCATGGTTGGGATAGAGCCGCTGCAGAAATCTCTATCTTATAAAACAAAATTTCAAAAAATGACTATGGGATCATTGTACAACTTGGAAGAGAAAGGGTTCATTTGGTCACAATCAGTTGCAGAACCTTATTTTTTTGAAAAATGCACTGTTTGAGCAATTAAAGCTTCGATTGCCGAATAAATTCACATCAAGCAAGCTGTATCTTTTTATAATTAATACTATGCGAGTTTGCATTTTCAAAAAAATTAGGTTCTGCAACACACACATAAAATTTTCTTAAACTTTCAGAGATTTGCG
>JAGLSM010000406.1 GCA_023135745.1 Spirochaetota bacterium
GAATGGAAAATCATCCCATGGTCTTTCAAATATCAGTATAAGAAAGATTTTTAAAGCAATCGCATATTCAAAATCTTCCATTATGACAAGCTATAACGGGTATGCAAACGTTTCATTCAAACTGCCGGATAATCTCACAAAATTCCGTATCATGGTAATAGCTGTTGATGCTAAGGATAAATTCGGGTCCGCCTCAAAACATATCCGTGTTACAAAGAATCTTATCATTAAACCTGCCCTTCCCCGCTTTATGACTTTCAGAGACAAAATGCAGGCAGGCGTTGTGATTGATAATAATACAGGCACCAAAGGAATCATTGATGTCTACGCCAAAGCAAAGGGAATAAAATTAAAAGGAAAATCCTGGAAGAGGATACATCTTGACGCGCATGGAACAAAGGAAGTCCGTTTCAGATTCTTAGCCAATAAAATCGGTTCAGCAGTTTTTACATTCAAAGCTGTAATGAGAAATAAAGGAAGAAAATACAGTGACGGTCTGAAATGGACAATACCGGTTAAAATGCCTAATATGATTTTTAACGTTGCCAAATCGGATTACATTGACAGAGGATCAAAAAAGGAAAAGATTATTTTCCCGGCGAATATTTATCGTGGAATGGCAGGACTTGAGTTCCTCACATCATCAACAGCATTGATACGTCTAAAGGGAAGTGTTGAGTATTTATTCAACTATCCTTATGGATGCATTGAACAAAAAATGTCAAAGGTTATTCCAATGCTTCTTGCCGGAAACCTTGTCAGGGAATTTAAACTCAAAGTCGGAGTAAACTATAAAAAACTCGTACAGGGATTCATCAACGAAATTTACAAGTACCAGAATAAAAACACCGGAGGATTTTACTACTGGCCGGAAAAACGCTACTGGTTCAAACCCTCTCCTTATCTTACAGTACATGCTCTTTATATGCTGTGGATGGGTAAAAAAAGAGGTTACTCAATTGATAAAAAAGTATACCGCCTGGCTGTTAAATATGTAAAAAACTACCTTAGAAGAGTCAATATACAGAAATCACAGTACCCATATTCCGACGGATACTGGACCAGTACCGACGCGCTGGCTCTTTACATTCTTTCTGAAATGAAAATGGCTGACAAATCATACGTAGACAGTATATACGCGAAAATGCCGTCTCAACCTATTTATACAAAAGCAATAATGATAAATGCCCTTTATAATATGGATAGAAGAGGATTCAAAAATTATATCAAGAGACTTGTAAATGATATAGCAAAAAACCTCAAATACGAAGGGAGCTATGCCTATGTAAATGAGGATGGAGGTAATTTCTCGTATTACCGATACTTATATCTTTCGAACACAAAATCAACAGCAGCTGTACTTAAAATGCTGATTTCGGTTGAAAAAAGAAACCCGTTAATCCCTAAACTCTTGAAGGGAATTATGAAATCAATGAGAAATGGAAGGTGGCGTACAACTCAGGAAAACATGTATGTCTTTTGGGCTCTCTCAAAGTATTTTAAAACCTACGAAAAAACAAGACCATATTTTTCAGTTGATGTAACTTCCGGTTTTAAAAAGCTTTTTAAAAGCTTTTTCAGGGGACGGAGTCTCAAAGTTAATAAGCAATACAGAACCTTTTCAGAATTCCCCGGAAACAAAAAAGCGCATACTCTTCTTATAAAAAAGAGAGGCAGGGGTCGTCTTTACTACACAATTAGGCTAAAATACGCACCAAAAAATCTTCCAAAATCTGTCAGTAGGGGATTTAAAGTCAGGAAAAAAGTATATGATGTTTCTGAAAATAAAGAAATAACGGATAATAAATTCAGCGCAGGAAGAGTATACAGGGTCGAACTCACAATTGATATTGATTCTGACAGGCATATGGTGGTTGTTGATGATCCTCTGCCCGCAGGTTTTGAAGCTATCAACCCGAGGCTTAAACAATCCACCCTGAG
>JAGLSM010000407.1 GCA_023135745.1 Spirochaetota bacterium
CCCTCGAAGGGAAGAGTACTGTTGAAAATTAATTTCGAGCATTTTTTTGGAACTTATTATCGAAGATTGATGGAAAAATCCATAATAGCAGAATTGAATATGATAATGTAAGAGATGAAGTCCTTATTTCAAAAGACCTCTTTATTCTAAGATTTAGCAATAAAGAGATTAAAGGTGACTTAGAGTCAGTATGAAAAAAAATTACAAACTTTTGTATTGAACGGATGTAAATACAAAAGTTGTCTGTTTCCCCCTTCCCTGCGATAGCGAACAAGGGATGGGGGGTTAGGTCAGGCTATTGCCCTACTATAGTCTAAACTCTTAAAAATTTAAGATTACAATTGAACATACCCCGCAGGCTTAGTAAATTCAAATCATAATAGCAGTATATTGATTTTGGAGAATTTAATGGCTAATGAAGCTTTACTGATACTTGAAGACGGAACAAAATTTTTTGGAAAATCATTCAGCAGCGATGGAGAAGTCTTTGGGGAAGCCGTTTTTAATACAAGTATGGCAGGCTACCAGGAAATTATTACAGACCCTTCATACTTGAACCAGATTGTTACAATGACTTATCCGCTTATTGGCAACTATGGAATACATCCGGAAGAAAATGAATCTGATTCGATTAAAGCAGCAGCCCTGGTAGTAAGGGAATACAGCAAAACCTTTTCCGCAACAAATAAAAACAGCATTGCCCTTCATACCTTTCTGATTAATAATGGAAAAGTCGCAATTGAAGGTATAGACACCCGAAAACTCACCAAACACCTCCGGGATAAAGGGGCAATGAGAGCCGGTCTTTCAACAGTAGATATCAATCCTGAATCATTGCTTAAAAAAGTTCTCGATTCACCAAAGATGTCCGGTCTTGACCTTACCACTGATGCAACATGCGCAAAACCATACGATTTTGGTAATGAATCAGAAGCATCTTATAAAATTGCAGCATATGACTTTGGTATAAAAATAAATATTCTGCGGCAGCTTCAAAGTCTTGGATGTTTTATAAGGGTTTTTCCTGCCGATACTCCTCCGCAAGGATTGCTGGATATGAATCCGGATGGTATTTTTATCTCAAATGGGCCCGGAGACCCTGCAGCCTCCAAAGATGCTATTGCTAAAATAAAAGAATTACTGGGCAAAAAACCAATCTTCGGAATTTGCCTGGGACATCAGATAATATCTCATGCCTTGGGCGCGGAAACATACAAGCTGAAGTTTGGACACCGCGGAGGAAACCATCCTGTTAAGGAAATGAAAACAGGAAAAATCGAAATCTCAGCGCAAAACCACGGTTTCTGTGTTAAAGAAGGCTCACTTGACAAAGATATTGAAATCACGCATGTAAACCTTAATGACATGACAATAGAAGGACTATGTCATAAAAAAATGCCCATAATGTCTGTTCAGTATCATCCTGAAAATGCCCCGGGACCTCATGACTCTGAATATATTTTTAAAGATTTTCTGAAAATGATAGATGAAAACCGATAATACCGTGAATTTCCCAATACAACTAAATTGGAAAAAGATTTGCCTTATAATTCTGGGGCTGGACATATTAGTTTTTTTGATAATTCAGATTTTCAAAAATAATCATTCATTAACCGAAAAAATCTATTTTAAAGGTCTATATCCGGTTATATCAGCCATTGTTTCATTTATCAGTAATATCTTTTTATTTTCAATTCAGGAAATTATTATATTCCTCATTATTCTTTCTATTATTTTCTTTTTCTTCTTTTTTTTATACCTGATTATAAAAAAGAAAATCTCTTTAAAAAATGCCGCAATTAAATTCTCAATGATGTTTTTTTTAATTTTTTCCATTTTATACATTTTCTTTTATCTAAACTGGGGTTTCAATTATTTCAGAACAGGTTTAATGGAAAGGAAAAGTTTCAATAAAAGACTTATTACACAGCAAAATT
>JAGLSM010000408.1 GCA_023135745.1 Spirochaetota bacterium
ATCACTTAATGCCGGTATGAGAGGGCGTGCTATAATTTGTTTTCTGAATTTTTTATCTATTGTTTGTTTGTCTATTAACGGAATACCTGTGATTTTCAGGGATTGAGCGGACATATTATACCAGTTTACCTCATCTTCCAGCTGAGCCCCTAATTTTTCAGTCCATGCGGCATATTTATCCAGTATGATATCAGTCAGTATTGGTTCGTCATTATAGTTTTTTGCCTTGATGAGTTTTCGTTTTTTAAGAATTTCAAAAAAGGATTTTTCAAGAGTATTTAGTCTGTTCATCCTCAACGCGAAGGTTTCGTAAAGAGGGGTATTTGCAGCGTAAAATAATTTATCGGGATAACCGTAATCACATCCTGCAAAGATGAGATTCTTAATTCCCATTAGATTTATCAATTCAAGGGATGTTGTTGTTACATTTCCGCCGCTTCTTGTTACTCCAAGTTCCCCTATGCATTGTTTAATCCAAAGGATGAGCGGGTGGCTTAGGACATAGTATTTTTCATTTTCATATTTAAAGTCCGCGGTTTCAAAGAAAAATACATTTTTAAAATTCATTTTGGGAATATGAGGATGAACAGTTATATCGCATAGTAGTATCGAATCTTTGATTTCAACTCCGAAAAAATCCTTGAGGTTATGAAACTGACCATCCTGCGCAATGATGATATCAGGAGTAATCCCTGCAGACAAAAGTGTTTTTACAGCTGTGTCAACAGCAAAAATTATCGAGTGTGGATACATGCTTTTAATTAAATCCAGGTTTTTAACGAGGCTTGGTCCTGCTCCGGCAAGGATTGCGTTTTTCCCTGTAAATTTATTTAAAAGGGATTTGAACGCTTGTGCCCGATCCAGGTTTCCTGTGTTCAGGATTATATTTTTGAACCACAGTCTTTCAAATTCCAGTTCAGTAAAAATATCTGTGAAATAGGCGCGCAGAGCTTTATTGAAGGAGGCCTTTATATTCAGGTAGAAATTTTGTGAAGCATTGACAGCACCTTGTGTTTCTATTAAAACTATTTCACTAAGGTCATTTATTTTTTGTTTTTTAAAAAAAGTAAAAAAATCTTCTACCTCTGCTGATTTTATTATATGGACATTTGATTCTTCAAGAAATGACAGGTCTCTTTTCATAGCTGAAGTTAGAAAAAAGGGATGATGTTCTATGACTAAGAGTGACTTACCGGGATTTTTTCTTATCCAGGTTTCAACCGTATAACCAAGGCCGAAACCAAGAATGACCGCGATTGATGATTCTTTTGCGATTGCGGGATTCTTATCCGCTTCGGCTGACGGATTGTATTTGCTGTGTATGTATTTACCGTTAAGGGTTGCCGTAAGGTCTCCGGATTTTGCTGTCTGAATCTTGATATAATCAGGGATTTCATCAGGTATGGTAAAGTTTGTTATTTTTTCGAGTATTGATCTGTTTTTTTGATGTAGGTTTGTCATATTAGAAAAAGGCTGCAAAGCCTATGGCTTTAATCGATGTGATTTTTAATGATATGAGGCAGTACATCAAAATAACATCCTTTTCAGGTGCTTCCCATAGGGAAGCACCACGGGGTCTATTGTCTGCGCTGAGGAGTTACTTTGATATCAGCGTTGTCCCATAGGCTTGCGGACCAGTCATCGAATAAGTTTCTCTGCAGGTCATTTTGTACAGCGAAGTACTTTTCCTGAACTTCCTTTTTAATTTTGTCTTTTATTCTTTTTGGAAGTCTTTTGAATTTCTTTTTATCCGACATAAGCTTAAGGTTTTTATTTAAATTCTTTTTCCTGCCTATAAGCTGCGCTAACACAAGTTTGTTTTTAATTCTTATTACGGAAGTAAGCGTGCCTCTTTTAATAGAAAACACCTGTTGGTAAAAAATGTAATTGTCCTGTATGGATGATAAATCCATATTTTTGTTAT
>JAGLSM010000409.1 GCA_023135745.1 Spirochaetota bacterium
ACTGCTTGACTTACAACATAGAATAACTCAATTATATAAAATTAATTTACGAGGGCGTTGCACAACTCTGTTTTTTTGAAAACGCAAACTCGTATTAAATTTATTCGTTAAATAAAGCAATTGTTTGAGTACAAATTATTTGTTAATTGAAAATTAATTTACTCAAACAGTGTATTTATCAAAAAAACAGAGTTGTGCAACTTGAATTTATAATCTGACCTTGACATGGGAAAATTTTATTTATAAAGTGATTAAAAGGAGCAAATAATGTTTGATGATCAAAGCCGTGAGTATAAAAATCAATTTGTAGCGCTTGATGCTATTGATGTTGATGAATATAAACAGTTTGTGGGAGACAAGGCTATTGAGGAACTTAAATGGCTTGCGGAACCTCTAAAAGACAAGGTCTGGGCCAATGTCAACTCAACCTTTATCGGAGGCGGAGTCGCAGAAATGCTGCGGAGTGTGATACCATTTGCCCGAGGCCTCGGTATCAACTGCCGTTGGTTTGTAATTGAAGGGGCACATGATTTCTTTTCTGTTACCAAGAAATTTCACAACCTCCTTCAGGGAATTAAGGAACTTGATATTACTATGGAAGAAATTTTCCATGCCTACCTTGAAACAATTCAGCAGAATCTGGAAAAAACAAGGGTACTCGCGCACATGGTTGTAATACATGACCCTCAACCGGCTGCCGCAATCATGAGCGGAAACATTTTCGGGCATATCTTGTGGAGATGTCATATTGATACAACAGAAGCAAGCAGGCGCATATGGCGGTTTTTGATGCCCTATATCAATCAATACAGCGGCGCCATTTTTACAGATGAGTCATTCATTAAAGACGGACTCCAGGTTCCAACGTATCAGATTTCTCCATGCATCGATCCTTTACAGCCAAAAAACAGGCAACGCACACATGAAGAAGCAATAAAAACACTTGCACCCCTTTTTGAAAAAAACAACATAGACGGTAAACGGCCAATGATACTTGCAGTATCGAGATACGATATTCACAAAAACCAAAAATCGATTATTGAAGCCTTTAAAAAAGTTAAAGCTATACCTTCAGTTAAAAAACAAAAACCAATCTTTGTTATTGTCGGGAATTCAGCAAGCGATGATCCTGAAGGTATGACAATGTACAAAACAATCTGTGATGAAATAGCCGGAGATCCTGATATTTATCCTTTACTCAATATAGAAAACAATGATGAATATATCGGCGCGTTGATGAAGGTATCAAAATGCTTTATTCATGTATCGACTAAGGAAGGATTCGGTCTTGTTGTAACCGAAGCAATGTGGCACGGAACTCCTGTAATCGGCAGTAAGGTCGGAGGAATCAGGCAGCAGGTAATCGACGGAAATACAGGATTCCTCGTTGAACCTTTTGACGTTGAAAAAATTACTTCCTACATGCAGCTCTTACTCGAAAATAAAGAAACAAGGGAGAATCTCGGAGAAAACGCGATAGAACGGGTCCGTAAAAACTTTCTTCTTCCAACACTCATAAAAAAATACCTGGTACTCATGAGGTACTATCTTGAAATAGATGCGAAAAACCCGGAATTCAGAATCAATGAGATAACCTACAGCGAGATAAGACACGCGATCTTTGGTAAAAATTCATGGACCTTTACTTCAGAAGAAATTAAAGACAAAATAGGCAAACTTCTCGAAGAACTGGAAACTACTAATATTAATTTCAAAGACAGATAGGATAGGCGCACCGGATTGAGCGGATTACTTGTGCTGAGGTTCTCGAAGTAAACAGATTTTCGCTGATTTTTTTCTAGAAATAGTTGCCTTTATTCCGACCTAACCCCGATCCCTTTGGTATGAACCGGACACATGGATTACACTCTCCTCCCTAAAAAAGATCCGTGTATGCTTCGACTATCGCTCACAGACTGTG
>JAGLSM010000041.1 GCA_023135745.1 Spirochaetota bacterium
ATAATGCATGGAAAGAGTGATTTGGTAAATCATGACGGAAAGTCTGTATTTTCAGGACTGCCCAATCCAATGAAGGTAATACGGTATCATTCGCTGGCAATAGATGGAGACACATTACCTGATGAATTTGAAATTACTTCCAGGAGTTCTGATGACGAGATAATGTCGATAAAGCATAAAACATTGAGAATAGAAGGTGTGCAGTTCCATCCCGAATCAATAGGGACGGAGGCCGGCAAGAAGATGCTTGCCAATTTTCTTTCGGGAATTAAGGAGATACCTCCTGTCAGGACTCTCTTAAAAAATGTTTTGTCCGGTGAAGACCTCAAGAGGGAAGAAGCTGCTCATCTAATGGAAATGATGACAACAGGAAGCCTCACTCCTGCTCAGACAGGTTCTCTCCTGACTGCATTGTCAATTAAGGGTGAAACGGTAGATGAACTTACAGGATTCGCTAAAATTCTAAAAGCAAAAGCGGAGCCGGTACCTGTTCCTTCCGGAATACCTTTGACTGATACATGCGGGACAGGCGGAGACAGTTCCGGCTCATTTAATATTTCGACAACAGCCGCCTTTGTTGCAGCCGGTGCGGGTGTAGCAATAGCAAAACATGGGAACCGATCTATTACTTCAAAATCGGGATCCGCTGATGTTCTTGGAGAACTTGGTGTAAAAATTGATCTTGGTCCGGAAGATGCCGCGGCTGCTCTTGAGGAATCAGGTGTGTGCTTTTTATTCGCTCCCAAATATCACTCGGCTTTTAAACATGTGATGGGACCAAGAAAAGAACTTGGGTTTAGAACATTTTTTAATCTCCTTGGTCCTATGCTTAATCCAGCCGGAGTTGAATCTCAGGTTATGGGTGTATTTTCATCAGACCTTACTGAAAAGATAGCCAAGGTTCTGGGAAATCTCGGTGTTAAACATGCACTTGTTGTTCATGGAAGCGACGGCCTTGATGAGATAACACTGACAGGGGTATCAAAGATTTCCGAACTCAAAGACGGCTGGGTAAGGACTTACGAGTTTGATCCTGAATCTGTCGGGATGAAGTATTGTACTCTCAAAGACTTGAAAGGAGGAGATGCATCTGAAAACGCAGAAATAACCAGGAGAATACTTTCCGGTGAAAAGGGGCCGCAAAGAGATATTGTTGTGCTTAACGCCGCGGCAGCAATTATAGCAGCGAATATCGCCGCGGATTTTCCGGCGGCAATTGCTCTTGCAAAAGCTTCTATTGATTCAGGATCTGCGATTGCAAGACTTGACAGTCTCATTAATTTCGGAAGTGGTGATAACTAACAGGAAGGTATAATAAAATGGCTATAGCTGATGTCTTAATCAGAATTGTAGATACTCGAAAAGAGAGGCTTCAACAAAATAAAAAAAACTTTCCATTTGCTTCTCTTGAAAGAGAGGTATCTGAGCCTGGAAAATTTTTCAATAAAGACGGTGTAACAACAGTAATAGCGGAATGTAAAAAAGGCTCCCCTTCAAAGGGTGTAATGATTGATAATTACATCCCTGAAGATATAGCGGTTCAGTATAGAGGCGGAGGCGCCTCTGCCGTATCTGTTTTAACTGAACCGGATTATTTTTTTGGATTGGATGATCATCTTGTTTCTGTGAGGAAGGCTTCGGGACTTCCTGTACTCCGTAAGGATTTTATCTTTGATCCCTATCAGGTAAGGGAAAGCTGGGCTCTTGGCGCTGACTGTATACTTCTTATAGCGGCTATTCTTTCGGGTGACCAGATTAAAGAGCTTGCTCATTACGCGCAGGAACTTAAAATGGAAGTATTGCTGGAGGCTCATAATGAAGAAGAACTTCAAAAAGTGTTGAGTGTTCCTTCCGGTGCAGTCGGGATTAACAGCAGGAATCTCAAAAATTTTACAACAGACCTTGATACGGCAAAAAATCTATGCAGAATGATACCTGCCGACAGAATTGCTGTAGCTGAATCAGGTATTCACAGCTCACAAGATGGAGTTGACCTGTTAAAGACAGGCTTCAGGGCTTTTCTTGTTGGAGAATATTTTATAAAATCAGAGGACAGGCAGTCATGCGTCAGGAATTTTGTTGATGCTGTATCCTGATTTATGAGTGTGTTGTACAACAGATGCTTTTCCATGTAAAATTTGTTTGTTAGGTTATGCAACAACCTCTTATTTAAACAGGTAATATTATGAAGATAAAGATTTGCGGGATAACAAACCTTGAAGACGCTATGGAATCGGCAAGACTGGGCGCCTATAAACTTGGATTTATTTTTGCCGAGTCAACCAGGAAGGTGTCTGTGGATAGTGTTCGGGAGATTTTACAAGGTTTGGAAAAGAATAATCCGCGGAACAAAATCCGAACGGTAGGTGTCTTTGTTAATGAGGATTTTAAAAAAATTAAAGAAATACTCAGAGAAACCGGACTTGATTACGCGCAGCTTCACGGAGATGAATCACCGCAGCAGATTAAAGATGCAGATTTCGCATGTTATAAAGCTTTGAGGATTGCCTCTATTGAAGATTTTGACAGGCAATGTCCGGATAGCGGAAATCAGTGGAAAGGTCCAATACTTCTTTTTGATACGGCAGTTAAGGGAACTTACGGCGGTACAGGAAAAACGATTGATGTGAAGGCTGCGGAATATGCCTGTAACGCGGTAAAAAAAACCGGTAAGGAATTCTTTCTTGCGGGGGGTATTAATCCTGAAAATGTACGCGGCTTAATAAAGTCCATTCGGCCTGATGGTATTGATGTAGGAAGCGGGGTTGAAGAAAGCCCCGGTAAAAAGTCATTCAGAAAACTGGAAGAGCTTTTTAATGCTGTTAGACAGTGCGATGATAAAAATGTTTAGTCTGTCACTTTTAGTTATTTTGACACGGATTAACAGGATTTACACGGATTTTAAAATACAATTTTAATCTGTGTAAATCCAATAAAGTAAGATCAAGATTAAACCATGAAAAAGCTTGATAAATTTACATCATAAATAAGGATTTGAATTCGTGTCTAAAAAAATGACAAAATAGAATTATTCGGGTATAATAGGTTTGATCCTATTTTTAATCATTTTTTTTAGGGAAAATAAAACAGAGGTTTTGCCATGAATTATAAAAAACGTCATTTTGGCTCTTACGGCGGGAGATATATTCCCGAGGTATTGTATCCGGCCTTTGAAGAACTCGAAGAAGCATACTTCAGATTGAAAGATGATCCGGACTTTATAGCTGAACTTATCTATTTACAAAAACATTACATAGGGCGCCCGACTCCTCTATATTTTGCGGAAAACCTTACATCTGATTTAGGCGGAGCAAAACTTTATTTCAAGATGGAAGGACTTGCGCACACCGGAGCTCATAAGATAAACAATGCTGTTGGACAGGCTTTGCTTGCCAAAAAAATGGGTAAAAAACGTCTCATAGCAGAGACCGGAGCCGGACAGCATGGACTTGCTACAGCCGCTGCTGCCGCGAAAATGGGACTGGAATGTGATGTGTTTATGGGCGAAGTTGATATGGCGCGTCAGCATCCAAATGTCCTCGGGATGGGAGTTTTTGGAGCCAGGGTCATTCCTGTTACCGACGGCAGCCGTACATTGACCGATGCTGTTAACGCCGCCTTAAAAAACTGGACGGAGCGGGTGAGTGATACTCATTATCTTTTGGGTTCCGCCCTTGGTCCTCATCCTTATCCGGCGATGGTTCGTGATTTTCAAAGTGTTATAGGTGAAGAGGTGAAAAAGGATATCCTTGAAATAGAAGGAAGACTGCCTGATAAACTCATTGCCTGTGTTGGCGGCGGTTCCAATTCTATAGGTCTCTTCAATACCTTTCTCAATGATGATGTTGAACTAATAGGTGTGGAGGCTGGTGGAGAAGGACCGGACACACAAAAACACGCGATTAGAATGAGCGGTAACGGCCGTATTGGAATAGTTCAGGCATATAAGTCATACTTTCTTCAGGACGATAATGGTTCGCTGAAGACAACTCATTCAATAAGTGCGGGACTTGATTATGCAGGGATAGGTCCTGAGCTTGCTCATCTTGCTGATGAGGGCAGGATTAAATTTACCCATGCAATTGATAGTGAAGTTCTGGATGCTGTAAAGATGACGGCAAGACGGGAGGGTATTCTTCCTGCTCTTGAATCGGCGCATGCTCTTGCCGAGGCATTTAAACAGGCGCCGAAATTATCCGGGGATTCCATAATCGTAGTTAATATATCAGGACGTGGAGATAAGGATCTTTTTATTACAGGGCCATATTTTGACGGCAAGAATTGGAAGGCTTTTTTGCAAAACGAAATAAAAAGATTATCCGGAGAAACCTCATGACCGGAATCACCAGACTGGAAAAGCTCTTTAAAGATACGCCCGGGGTTAAACTTATGACGCATGTTGTTGGAGGTTTTCCTGATATTCAAACAAGCAAAAAACTTATTATCGAAATGGCAAATTCCGGATCCGATATTATAGAGGTACAGCTTCCATTCAGTGATCCTATTGCCGATGGTCCAGTGATTCTCGCTGCAAATTACACGGCACTTAAAAATGATGTGCGTACTTCCGATGTTCTTTCAATGCTCGAAGAAGTCAGAAAAGAGATTGAAACTCCTCTTCTTGTAATGTCGTACATGAATCCTTTATTTGCTTACGGATTTGAGAAATTTTTTGATAAAATGGTTTCCATAGGACTGGACGGGGTAATCATTCCCGATTCTCCTCCTGAGGAAAAGGATGATGATCCGGCTGCTCTTTGTGACGAAAGGGATCTTGCCTATGTCCCTCTCATTGCTCCAACCATCGGGGATAAAAGGATCGGTCAAGTAGCGGCTGTCAGCAAGTCTCCTTTTGTCTATGCAGTATTGCGGTTGGGGGTAACAGGGAAAGCTACAAACCTTGAGGATGACCTTCTGGATTATATAGATACGATAAGAAAACTTAGCGGTAAATATGTAGCTGCCGGTTTTGGAATAAAGGATAAGAGTCAGCTTGAAAAATTAAAAGGTCACGCAGACTGCGGAGTTATAGGCAGCGCGGTAATAAGGTTGATCAATAAGTCTATTGAAGAGAAACATGATCCGGTGAAGGCTGTTGGGGAATATATCAGGGAATTGACTTCGTGATTGAGTGTAGGATAGGAACGCGGATTCAGGCTGTCCCTTAATTCATCGGATACTTCAGAACTACTTATTTCAGGTGGAATTGCAGGTTTTTTCCAGTATTTTGATTATAAATATGCTAAAATCAGCTTAATTTTCTCAAATTATTGAGATTATGTGGTGTCTTCACAGTTAAGGGACAGCTTGGATTGGGCGGATGTTACGGATTTACGCAGATTAATTGTTGGGGCCATGCACGGCCCTTACTTTATAGATTGGATGGATTTTTGTGGGTTTAGTTTTTTACTGTAAACATAAACGGATAAGTTCCCCTTCCCTGCGAAGCGAATAAGGGAAGGGATAGGGTTAGGTTGGATGACGAAAATTACCATGACCATATGGATTCAATTTATTTTGAGATATCATGTTTAATGAAAGTGTCAGGATGTTTATGAAAAATATTTACCGTTCAGTAGTGATTTTATTTATGATATTGGTGAGCCTGCATCTATATCCTGCGGAAACAATAAAATTTGAAACAAGAATATTTAAAGCTGCGCCTCTTCCGGGATTTCCTGATGAACTCAACAGGGTTGGAGTTAATATTTACAAAGCAAAAAATGACCAGCCTATTTTGATTCTTGTATCCGGTTGGACCTGCACTGCCGCGTGGTTTCATTATCTGTCGGAGTATCTTTCATTGCATCATGGGATTGAAGTATGGACGGTCAACCGAAGACAGACTTTTTTTGAAAAAAGGAAAGATTTTAAAAATACATGGAAAAATTATCTAACCGGAAAGACGAACAAGAACCGGCTTATAAGTAAAATGAGCAGGATTGAGAATTTCTCAAAAGCATCTTTAGGTATATTAAAATCGCTGGGCATGAAGGAAAATATACAAGATATGCACCGTGTAGTTTCAGCTGCTCATAAAACAGGAAGACCGGTCTTCCTTGGAGGCTGGTCCGATGGTGTTGAGTACGCAATGATGTATTCTCTGACTTCCTTTGGTAAAACAAAGGGCCATTCATTTTTAAAGGGTCTTGTTTTTCTGGATGAGAATCCTGAGTGGGGAAGGTTCAGTCAGTATAAAATGAAATACCTTTCGCGTAGAGCAAAGCTGAGAATCAGGCGTGGAAACTTTGTGGAAAGAAGATATCCTAATGTTCTGTTTTTTGAAGGGGCACCTTTAACCGGATTAAAAATCAATCCTCTCGCCGCATATTTTCGCGGTAAACCTTATCGCGGCTTTTCATATTCAGGTAAAGCTCTGACCGGATGGCTATTTGACGGAGCCGGGTTTACGAGCAGATGGGGTTGGCTTTTTTCATGCGGCAGTCTGAGGCTCGTTAACAGGAAGCTTAGATGGATAGACGGTGATATGACTGACATAAAACGTATCATTGATATGCACAAGCTTCCTATGGGTGTCTGGGAATGGTTTTATCCTGGAAAAATAACAGAGGATTACTGGAAAGCCGGTGCGCAGAATTTCAATATTCCTTCATGGGGGCTTACCCCTGATAAAGAAAACAGGCTTCCGATATTCAGTGTTTTTTCAGGTTTCTCGAGATTCTATGGCAAACTTCCTTCCGGTATTTCATGGTACATAAAAAAAACAGGTATATCCGCAAAAAATATAAAAGTTATCAAGGCCTATAATTTTAAGCATGCGGATATCCTGGTTTCAGAAAAAGCTGAAAAACCTGTATGGGATGAGCTGGGACTTTGGATTAAGATGATTAATGTGAAGAAATGAAGATCTGTTTAATTGTTGATAGGTCAGACATCAAAAGTTAGATGGCTTCTCTATTTTTACCTTTTCTCTTTGCTTTATATAATGTATTATCTGCCCGCAGATAAAAATCATCAAAAATTTCATTTTTTTTATATTGAGAAATTCCCAGACTTATAGTGATCTGTTTTATTTCATCAAATTTATATTTTTCTATAGTTTTTCTGCACCTTTCAGCAATTAAAAAAGTTTTTCCAATAGTAGAATCAACTACAATAATTGCAAATTCATCTCCACCAATTCTACAGAGAAAATCAGTTTCCCGTAAATCAGCATTGATTAGTTGAGAAATTGTATTTAATACATAGTCACCTTTTTTATGTCCATGGGTATCATTAATCTCTTTAAAGGAATCTACATCAAAAATAATTAAAGACAAAGGCGCATTCATTCTCTGACTTCTTTTCATCTGTTTATTTAATAATATATTAAATGCGTTTCGATTAAAAGTCTTTGTAAGAGGATCATAAGATGCTATAACCTCCAACTCATTGCTGACATATTTTTTTATTGATCCAATTATTAATAAAATTATAATTATGCTGAATATTGCTGCGTATATTATATACTTAAAAAATCTAATTTTTTTTTCAGATATGTGTTGAGCGATAAATGCCGTTTCATTAGCAACATGCCAACATTTTTCACTTAGTTTTACTAAATTTTGTTTATGGAAGTAGATAGGGTTTTTTCTATATAACGCAATTGATTTTTTCAGTTTTTTCCAATAAGAAAATAAAGACAATATTTTTTTATTGAATTTTTTATGTTTTGTTTTTAGATATAGACCTTCTTTTCGATCTATAAAATCTCTTAGCAAAATATCAACTTTTTTTATTATTTTATCTGAATTTATTGCTGCCAATTCCAGTTTATTAATCCTCTGAATAGTGCCTCTGATAATACCTACATAATTCATTATTTTAGCATCATTCCGAATTATGGAAATTTGCCAGACTAGAAATCCGCTGTTTACAAAGATTAAAACAAAAAGAAATATAGAAATTATTAGTAAATAAGTTGATTTAGATAATACTTTTATCATAGCGGTATATGTTATACGGCCAAGGGAATTAAATCAAATGTTTTAATCATAATACTATCAAAGTGTATTATTTTAAGTTATTAAGGCTCATGCTTTGCGTAGCTTACCAGTCAATAGGGAAATAATCCTTCAGAAATTGTCCGCACCAGTGCCGGCCTGTATTGATGCCGTCAAAAAGTGGGTCCATCACTCTGGCCGCTCCATCCACAATATCCAGGGGTGGCTGGAAGTCATGCACATCCTGCTTGAATTGGGCCAGGTGTGCCGGGTCCTCATCCGTAACCCAGCCTGTATCAACGGCATTCATATAGATGCCGAAGTTAGCCAGCTCAGAAGCCGAAGTATGCGTTAGCATATTGAGCGCCGCCTTGGCCATGTTTGTATGCGGATGGCGGGGGCTTTTTTTAAAACGTAAAAACTTTCCCTCCATGGCGGAAACATTGATGATGTGTTTCTTGCCGGTGTTGTCTCTTTTCATGAGGGGCAGCAGTTTATTGGCCAGGACAAATGGGGCTACGGAATTAATCAGCTGTAGCTCCAGCATTTCCGCTGTATTAATACTGCCCAGTGTCAGTCGCCAGCTATTCGTCTTACGCAGATCCACCTGCTGCAAGTCGGCGTCGAGATGCTTGGCAGGAAACAGCGCATGGGAATCCGGTTCCTTATCATAGATATAGGGAATATGTGTCAATTGGGCTGAATTGTAAATACCGATTCCCGGTGTTGACTTGTCACGGATTACGGGCTGGTTTGATTTTTGTTCAACTGACGGGTGCTCAAAATGAAACAGCTTATTTTTACAGTCTTCATACGCCTTAAGTAAGGGCTGAATGACGGGTTCCAGTGTTAGGTAGCCTTTGTCTTCGTTGGGAAGCAGATGGGCATAAAACTCTTTGGGCCGCCGTACTGTTTGGGCGGCATTATTGATAAGAATATCCAGTCGATCATAGTTCTGTTCTATATAAGAGCAGAATATTTCCACACTGGGAGTATGACGCAGGTTCAGCCCGAAGACCGATAATCTGTGACTCCATTCGTGGAAGTCTTCTTCACGTGAGTAGCGTAGGGCAGAGTCAACAGGGAAGCGTGTGGTTGCGATCACTGTGGCGCCGGCCCGAAGCATCATCAATGCTGCCTGATACCCGATCTTGAGTCGGGAGCCTGTAATGATGGCGACTTGCCCGTTCAGGTCTGCTGACTGAAACCGTTTTTCGTAATTCAACTTGGCGCAAGCCGAGCACATGCTGTCATAAAAATGATGCAGGTCCAGATATGACTCTTTGCACACGTAACAATTACGGGGTGACTGAAGCCGGGCAAAACCATCCTTGTCGTTCACTTCAGTGGATGTGATTTGACGGGGCGCGGAAAAAACGGCAGCTTCACGGGCAGAGCGGATGCCGGTACTTGCCCGGGCCTGTTTTTCCAGGGATTGAATCTTTTGTTTGGCTGCCTGTTTCCAGGCTTTATTGCGCTTACGCCGTTCTTCCCGGTCGGGAGTGATAAGCTGACCGGCAGCTGTGTATAGGTTTTTGCGCTGTTGTTTGGACAGCTGAACAAGATTTTCTTTTTCCTCTGTAAGGTTCTGTAAAAACTGTATCAGTTTGTCTATCTCAGCAGCATTGAATTCCAGTTCATTATGAGACGCGATGCTTTGTTCTGTGTCGGTTTGTTGCTGTGTTTCCATAGCGAGAAAGGATAGCAAGTGCGCAGGGGATAGTCAATGTTCAAATACGTGAGGCAAGGGGAAACCTTTTAATGTTTGACTGTGTGTGTGGGATTTTTTTGAACCACGAAGAGAGTTTTAGTTTAGTCAAAT
>JAGLSM010000410.1 GCA_023135745.1 Spirochaetota bacterium
CAAACCATTCAAGGAGTTTCCAGGTTTTAAAGAGGTCTATTCTTTTTTCAAGACGAGCTTTTTTTATCATTTTTCTACTCCTCAAATTAGATTAGCACAGGTTAGAGTTCGTTGCAAGGATTAATTGTTTAAATAGTGTCTATTAGATTAAATATTTTTAATTTTCCTATAATCTTTACATATTCATTATAAATACCGAAAATCTATAATAGACTATAAGGGGGATTCCTTGCAAAATATATATTCAATACATGATGTCGCGGTTAATGCATATCTTCTTGAGAGGGGATCACTTACCTTTACAATGGCCGGAGGTGAGTCGTATTCTGTTACAGGAGCAAATCTGATTTTTGGTATTTCAGAAATACTTCTGGGTATGGAAACAGATATTCTTACAAACAGATTTCAGACAGTTACCGCGTCTGATGACAGTGTATATCGCACAATTCCAAAGAATAATCTCAGGAAATTCATGGAATCCTATAATGTAGGATTTAATATGGACAAAGAAATGGCTCTGTCTTTAAAGGAAATTAATAAACTGCTGGAAAAACGTCTGAATTCCATGTCTGACAGAGAAAAAAAATCCCATTTTTTTGCAAAGGAATTTGCAGGTGTCGTTAACTTTTTAAATGAAGAATTTCATAAAAAACGTTTTCCTGTATTAAAAACCCTGTTTGAAGAGGCTTCAAATTCACTGACTTATATGTACGGACTATCACTTAAACAGGTTGTTACAAAAACTATCTTTAATATTGAGAGTGAAGTTTTTGATGAATTACATAGAACCTATAAACCTGAAGGTGTAGTTTGTAAGCAGGGACAATCGGGTAATGAACTGTATATTATTGTCAATGGTTCTCTGGGTGTTTATGTAGGGGATGATTTAAAGGAGATTGATGTAATTTCAACTCCCGGTGAAGTTATAGGGGAAATGTCTCTTCTTCTGGGAGAACCAAGGACTGCAACCTTGAAAGCTGTCACTGAAACTATTCTTACAGTGGTCAGTAAAGATGATTTAAAAGAAGTCGCAGCAAATAAACCTGATTTTTTTATAAAAATAGGATTGACCCTCAGTAAGAGACTCAGGCATAGCTGTCGGATACTTGAGACGCTTAAAAGAAAAGTTGATTCTGAAGAAAAACCGGAAAGCCTCATAGTGGATCCTCATCATGAACAGTTTACTAAACTTGAGAGGGCTGTTTTATCCGCATTTAATGATCATGATTTGCCGATTCTGGAAGAAATTTTAAATATGTTTCAGACTATTCGGGATAAAATTCCGGGATAAATGTTATTTAATTATAATTTCTGCCGAATATATATATATCACTATATAGGAGTGTGCCGGTGAAAAGGTTAATTATTATTTCAGGGTTGTTTTTATTGATATCTGTTAATATGCCAGCTGCAGGTTCAAAAAATGCTTTTAAAAATTATGTACTCGGTTCTAATTTAAAAGCATTTACAAATATTCTTAAAATCAAACCTGACAGAGGGTCTTTGGTAAAGTGGGATGAGGTAAAATGTACTTTTTATATGCCTGAAAAAAGTATAAAAATTGGAGACTTTGTTATTCCAAATTCAAATATATATTTAGTCTTTTATGAAAAAAAGCTCTTTCGTGTTAGAATACTAAATACATTCAGAGGTTACAAACAAAGAGATCTTGCTTTTTTCAGCGCGCTGTTAGCGGCGCTTACCCAGAAGTACGGCAGTATTAAATCGTCTGAACCAATCCTTACAAGACATTCCGGTAAATATACGTGGAAGACAAGTACCATTAAAGTTCGGCTGGTTTATTCTCACCTGGAATACTCTTTTACGAGTATCGAGAAAATAATCCGTAAAGCGGTTAAAAAAGGTAAGTCAATTAAGCTGTCAGATATATAAATTTAAACGAATTTTTTTAATATATT
>JAGLSM010000411.1 GCA_023135745.1 Spirochaetota bacterium
TTTACTGCTTCATTCATATCGGATGTAATTACTACACCCTTTCCTGCGGCAAGGCCGTCGGCCTTGATTACATATGGAGCAGTAGTTTCTTTAAGATAGGAACATGCTTCATCAAAATTATTAAATTCGCTGTATGCTCCGGTAGGAATGTCGTACTTTTCCATAATGTGTTTTGCGTAGGCTTTGCTTCCTTCAATTTTCGCGCCTTTTTTTGAAGGGCCGAAAATGACAAGATCATTTTTTCTGAATATATCTGTAATCCCGTCTACAAGAGGCTGTTCCGGACCTACTATTGTTAAATCGATATTTTCGTTTTTTACGAATTCTATCAGATTATCAAAAGGCGGTTTCATGTCTATATCGGCTATTGTCGCGATTTGATCGATGCCCGCATTACCCGGCGAAGCGTATACAACATCAACCAGTCTGCTTCTGCATGCCATAGCGCAGATTGTATGTTCCCGTCCTCCGCCTCCTATAACAAGCACCCTTGGTATTCTTTCTCCGGGTAGCAGTGTCATATTCTGCAGATTTTCTTTTATCTTCAATATATATTTTTCTAGGTCATTTTTATATTTTTGAATAGATGAATTTTCTTTTTCGTTCTCAGGGGTTACTTCTGATAATTTATCTTTTGTTTTTTCCAAGTATTCTAGTGCTTTTTTGATAGTTTTAAATCTTTTGTCAATTGAGTAGATCATCTGGTTAAAGTCTTCAAACATACTGAAATACTCAGAGTTTTTTGAGGGATCAAGTATAGTATCAAGATTGCCGTCTTCAATTTTTTGAATCGCGTCTCTGAATTTATAAACAGGCCCGCGGAAACGCTGTGAAAAAAAAGCGGTGCGGATGATAGCTATAATTAAAATCCCGATTATTGCAGCTGCGAATATACCGCCTATATTGGAAATAATAAAATCAGCAAAGGAGTCATATTTAAGAGTCTGCGCTATAGCTTCGGGGTCTGTTTTTCCTTTGTTTATCAGCAAAAACATAAGGAAAAACATTATAAGAGTAAAAACTGCGATAACTCCGATTTTAAGTATAAAACTTTTTCTAATAATTTTTCTCAAGATTTAGGTCCTTTTTATTCCTAATTAATCATGCTGTTGTTATAATTTATATCTTTACTGATGATAAAAATAATCAAATGTAAAAAAGAATTCGATTAAAATATAACCAATTTTATTTCAGGCGGGGCTATGGCTGAGAGATTGTTTTTTTATTCAAAAAATGCTGTTTCTGCAGTGAGAGGTTTTTTAAGACTTTCATTAATTATGGCGGCTTTTATGGTTTTATTAACATTTTTTTTTATAAACAGAGGATTTGGTCTGCTTCTATTTTCTCTTCTATCTCTATATTTTATATTTCTTGGCATTTATCAGGCTGTCCTGATAAAAAAACTGAATAATTCTGCAATAATTCTTGATGAAGACGGCTTTTATATGAGGTATCCCGGCAGGGAGCTGCTGATACACAAGGATGATTTTGTGATACAGGAGACTATGGTATCATTATTAAAGAGTTTCCTGACTAAAAAAAAGGTCTTTAAGGCTGTTCTTTTATCGGAGAAGTGGATTGTAGTTAATTATTCGTTTACAGACAATGAGACCGGTTTTCCAAGAAAAGCAGTGGAAAAACCCTTCCTTCTTGATCCTGAAGTTTATGATGATTTTCTCAATGAGATTAAGAAGCTGGCTCCTTCTGCTGATCCGCCCGTCAGTTCTGAAGATAAACCTGAAGTTAAACATAAAACAAAATCAAATTTGCGTCTTTTATTCTTATCAGTGATTGGTTTGGTCTTTTGTTTTGTATTTTTTTTCCTTGTGCACGTTCCCAGATTCAGAATCGCTTTGATAATCGGAGCCGCCGGTTTTTTTGGACTGTACCTGAGTCTGAAACGGCGCGGAAAAT
>JAGLSM010000412.1 GCA_023135745.1 Spirochaetota bacterium
GAATTTACACCCCAGGGCCAGGGGGAGTTTTAGGTTAATATACAATTGCCCTGGTCTTTTTTATGTAAAAAACCGGCTTTTATCTAAATTTTAAAATATTCTGCCGAAAGGCATTTGCCAGTGATATTCTTATAGCTTCAAGCATACTTAAATGAGAGGCCTGCTCCTTGCCTGCAATATCGTATGCTGTCCCGTGATCAGGAGATGTTCTTATAAAGGGCAGGCCCAATGTGACGTTAACCCCTTTTCCATTATCGGTACTCTTGAACACCGTAAGCGCCTGGTCATGATACATAGCAAGAATAATAGAATATGTACCATTAAAACCCTTAATAAAAAGAGTATCAGCGGGAAATGGTCCTTCCGCCCGAATCCCTTCTTCACAGGCTTTATTAACTGCCGGAGTAATTATAGACGCTTCTTCATCACCAAATGCTCCGGATTCTCCGGCATGCGGATTTAATCCGCAGACCCCTATCCCTGGATTTGGATTATTCCCTCGTTTTAGAAATGAGTCGCAATTACGAAGATGATTAAGGATCATATCAATATTCAGCATATTGGATACGTCTCTTAATGGCAGATGAGTTGTAGCTAATGCCACTCTTAACTCAGGACCAATAAAAAACATTGTTGGATAATCCGAATTAAAAGATTTTGCCAAAAATTCAGTATGCCCAATAAAATCGTGATAATGAATCTGGATTAGATGCTTATTTACCGGGGCAGTGACCAGTGCCTCAGCACCTCCGTCCCTGATGATTTCAACAGCCTTTAAAAGAGTATTATAAACAAAAATGCCGCCGTCATCCGGCGGTTTTCCTGGTATAATACTATCCTGATAAGTAATATCAAAGAATTCTGCAGGTTTAATACCTTTTTTGTTTACCTGATCCCATATTCGTGAAGATCCTACCAGTGAGATCCTGCTCAATTCATCGGAATTCAATTTATCAAGAGCATTAGCTGTTATCTCAGGACCAATTCCCCATGGATCACCAAGACTTATTAAGACTCTGTTTTTTTTCATTAATTAATTATAATCAAGATCCAATTACAATCAAGATCACTTTTTCAATTTTAATCAATTTATTTATTTACTCAGCCTGCTTATAGAGATTTTCAATAAGACTTTTAGCTGATTGATTTAAATCGTTGGAAATTATACAACGACCCTCAAGTATAACTCCATTTTGTATGATAAGCTCCGGAGTATGAATATCACCTAATATTCTAGCCGTTGGAAGTAAAAGAACCCTTGTTGAAGCCTTGATATTCCCAACAATAACCCCTTCAACAACAACATTAACTGCTTTTATACTGGATTTTATCCGTCCTTTTGGCCCTACAAACAGCTGGTCAATGTCAAGAAGATCACCTTCAAACTTACCGTCAATACGTAAAGATCCCCTGACCATGAATCTGCCTTCAAAAAACGATTTCTCACCTATTAAACTATTTGTAAAATCATTACGGGATACTGCCATTTCAATTCTCCTTATTTTAAACCATTTACTATTTTTTCTTTATCTCCGGAAGACTCAAGTATTCCGCAACTTCACTTAAGAACTGCTGAAGTTTTTTTAAGGCCTGAAGAACAGTCAATCCTTCCAGATCCCGCTCTCCTTGAATTTTATCGAAATTTAAAACCTCATGAGGATTTAAAATAATATTACCTTCTGATTCGTAATCCAATATTATTGATGTAATAAACTGATACAACTGACTAATAAATTCACCTACCTTAATAAGCAGCTCCATATAGTATTTAGAGCGCATCTTTTTTAAATTTTCGGTGTATTCCAGTGTATTTGTAGTATTTTCAAGATCTTCGAGTATATCAAGATAGTTTTTAAAGGATATTTTTAAAACATTAAGATTATGATAAAAAATATCTCTTCTCTG
>JAGLSM010000413.1 GCA_023135745.1 Spirochaetota bacterium
TCCACTAAAACTGGGTAAGATCATATATCATGTTTTTAGATTATGATTTTTTTCGCTTATTTACAACAAATTAGCTTTAAACCCAAGCTAAAGTTCAGTGTCAGAAGTACTCCCTAATCACTTATCAGTTCATTGAGAGCATTCCAGGAAAGTGCCGCGCATTTAACTCTTACAGGAAACTTGATCACGCCCTTTAGACTGGTAAGATCACCCATTTCCTCAAGTATACTGTCGTCAATTTCACCGCGAAGAGCCTGTAAAAAATTTAATATCAATCCTTTAACTTCGGATATAGGTTTATCCTTAACCATTTCGGTCATCATTGAAGAAGATGCCATGCATATTGCACATCCTTCTCCGGTAAACTTTATATCGTTTACAAGCCCATTATCACCAATACTAATCATAAGCTTAACATGATCACCACATACCGGATTGTCCTTTTCTATTGATAGAGGCTCATTATCTATCTCCCCGAAATTCCTCGGGTTTCTGTAATGATCCAGAATAATTTCCTGATACAGTTCATCAAATTCCATGGTTAAAAAACTTCCTTACTTTTATTATTCCTTCAACCAATTTATCAATTTCTTCATGAGTATTGTAAAAGTAAAAGCTGGCACGCACTGTTGCAGGAACAGCAAGTTTTCTCATTAACGGCTGCGCACAATGATGTCCGGCACGGACTGCAATTCCTTCATTGTCAAGGAATTGACCCACATCGTGAGGGTGTATTTTCCCGAGGTAAAAAGACAGGACGCCGCCCTGCTCAGGTGGATTCCCAAAAATCTTTAAATCGGATATCTCTTTTAACTTTTCCCTTGCATACGCAGTCAGCTTAATTTCGTATTCGTGTATATTTTTCATACCGATTTTTGACAAATAATCAATCGCGGATCCCAGTCCAATAGCGCCTGCTACATTTGGAGTTCCCGCTTCAAATTTATATGGAATCTCCGCCCATTCAGCCCTGTCCAGCCATACACTGCCGATCATTTCTCCGCCGAACTGGTATGGGGGCATCTGATCCAGCCATTTCCTTTTGACGTATAAAAAGCCGATACCTGTAGGACCGCACATTTTGTGTCCGGATGCAGCTAAAAAATCACAGTCAAGGTCCTTAACATCTACAGGAATATGTGACACGCTCTGTGCCCCGTCAAGAAATACCGAAACATTCCTTGAATGTGAAAATCGAATAATTTCTTTTACATTATTTATAGTTCCAAATACATTAGACATTTGAGTCACTGCTACTAACCTCGTTCTGTCTGAAAACAGGCTTTCAAGTTTAGAAAGATCAAGGGTTCCGTTTTCTAAAAATGGAATAAATTTTAATTTAACACCAAGTTCAATTGACAACTGCTGCCATGGTATAAGATTACTATGATGTTCCATTTCACTGAGTATTATTTCATCGCCGTCTACCAGGAATTTTCTGCCCCAGGAAGAAGCAGCAAGATTTATTGACTCAGTAGCCCCTCTTGTAAAAATTATTTCATTTGCAGATTCAGCATTTATAAAACCCGCAATTTTTTTCCGGCTTTCTTCATATAAATAGGTCGCCTTTTCCCCAAGTTTATGAATGGCCCGGTGAACATTTGAGTTTGACTCTTCATAATAATTCTTTACAGCATCCATAACCTGTCTTGGTTTGTGAGTTGCAGAGGCATTATCAAGATAAACAAGAGGAATCTGTTTATCTGATTCTTTTCCTGATGCAGAAAATTTCTTTTTCAAAATCGGAAAATCACGGCGCAAAACATTCGGATCAAAAGGCATATGTAGACCACCAATATTATTCTTTATTTCTGCTTTTCTTATTTTATGAATAAGAAATAAATCATTTAGAGGAATATTATTTAAATTGAATTACACGATTATGCAGTTAGCTCA
>JAGLSM010000414.1 GCA_023135745.1 Spirochaetota bacterium
CAAACAGTGCATTTGTCAAAAAAATCAGGTTCTGCAACTGGATTCATATGGATCTTTGATGTTAGGTTATGTAATATCCCTTTGAATAAAACTCCAATCTTTCATTTTTTCAATAAAATTAGATTCCGCAGCTTATTGTGTAAAGTCGAGCATTTTAAGCATATCAGCCTTCAATATGCTCCCATCTAATACTTTTCTTGTAGATTTAGTGATGGTCTGGGGAGATTCTGTGAATTTGTGGTTTTCTTTATGTGGCTGAGTAATTTTAAGCATAAGGGAAACTTTATTAATTAAATTTGATCAGGTATAAATAGTGGTAATTCCGACTTTTCGTTGATTTAAATGAAAAAGGTATATCAAAAAAAGTCAACCTGAGCAGGTTTGTCTCCAAATAATTCCGCAAGTTATAATCTTTATCTTTTTTAAAAAAATATTGGCACTTTTTGTCGGCTCACTTGTATAGTAAGTATAAATCAAATGAATAGTGATTTATGAATAAAAATATTTTTAAAGGAGTCAGGTATGAAAAAGAAAAAATTATTTATTAGAATGAGTGCAAAAGTAATCTTAAAACTATTGAAGATGTTTACTGTTTTCTGTTTATTGAGTACACCGCTTGCAGCTAATAATCAACTTAAGGTTTATAGTGGCGATGTAAATTATCAAGGCTTTGTTTGGTATCAGTATAATGGGAAGGTTTTTGATCATAAGAAACCAACACTGATTTTTATTCATGGTTGGCCAGATAAGCGTGATCCTGGATATTTTAAAACATTTAAATATGCAGAAGATTTCTTAAAACGCGGCTACAATGTTGGGTTTTACCGCTGGCAAATACCTGTTATACAATTTGGGTGCAAAGGTGCGGGGTCAATGCGAGCAAAAGTTGGCGGTTTTTTAAATGCGATTTGGGAACCAGGTGGTTGTGGTGATAAATTTAGAAATGATTTAAAAAATATATTTCAGTATGGTAGTCTGAAAAATTATAAAAAAGCAATAACACTGATGTCGCATAGTACAGGCGCGCAGCTTATTATATTTGGCTTAAATGATGACTATTTAAGAAATAATCTAAAACTTAGAATTGTTTTTACAGACCCATTTTTACCCTGGCAGTATAGAGATAAAACAGCCTATAATACAAATACAACAATTGATGTTATTAAAAAAACAGGAAAAATACATCCCATTCTCTGGATCTGTTCAAGTTTTGTAGGCAGAGCGGCTTATCGTTTTCATTGGGCAAAAGACAATAGTATACAAAAATATATAACAAGAATATATTTACACCCGCGTGAGCGAATCAGTGAAATGATTGGGACTTTATCTTATTGGCGATTTTTAAAATTAAGAAGAGTAATAAATAAAATGGCAAAGTCTGAAGATGGCTGGTATAAACGAGAATTAAGATCTACAATTAGCAGGCTTGAATACAGGAAAAAGAAAATAACGAAAAGATTGCAGGGGAGAATAGAAAATAAGTTAGAAAAGGTTGACAATATTATAATATCTTTACAAAAAAGAAGAAGAAAGGCAGAGGCATCAAAGAACAAAAAGCTAAATTCCAGAATAGGTAATCTGCAAAAGAAAATTAGTCGCTTAGAAAGAATTCGCGCAAAAGCCAGGTTTAAAAGGCGCAAAAAGAAGTTAAAAAAGAGGATCAATAGATTAAAAGATAAAAAGAGAAAACTTGAAAAGAAAAAAAGAAGTTCTAATGGTGTCATGAAGGCCATAGATAAACGCATTGCATTTCAGAAAGGCAGAAAGAGCAAAATTACAAAAAGGATAAATAACCTGTTAAATTTTCGTATTGATTTTATTAATACAAGAATAAGCAATTTAAAGACAAAATTGAGTAAAGCAGGTAATGGATTGGAAAGAAATATTCTACAAA
>JAGLSM010000415.1 GCA_023135745.1 Spirochaetota bacterium
CAAAAAAATAGGGTTGTGCAACGCCCTTGCAATAAAAATTCAATAATTAAATAACAATCTCATTGTTATTTAATTATTGAATTTCCACCAAATGTCATTTTCCAACTCATAACATCACTGAGTTTACTGTAAGGAGTTCTAGCAGATACTCTAAAATAATACTCCTGCCGGTAAGTTAGTCTTTTTATGATAACTTGATGTTTTAATGAAATTAAATTAAAAATTTTAAAAAACCAGAAGCTTCTAAGCTTGGCAGTGTTAACAGGTCTTTGATGGTCATAATAAAGGATTATACTTGCGGGTTTATTTAAAAGAATAGTGATCTTTACCGTGGTTTTTGTGAGGACTTTGACATTGATTTTTTTAATAAAATCTGAGCCTGATAAATCAGTTACCCGGGAAAGAAGGATAAAAGACAGGATATATTTTAAAAGTGTTTTTTTCAATTGATTTGAACTTCCTAAAAAAGTGGTCTGTGTTTTATTAATGTATTAAATTTTCGGATGATTTTTTATGAAGCATTAAAATTTTATAAGATTAATCTGCATTATCATAGTAAATATTGTTCGAATTGTTACTTTTGATTTTTTTAACTACACTTTATAAGATTCAATATTTATTTTTTTAGAATTAAACCAATATTAAAGAGAGTAATAAAAAGTGATAGAAATTGTAGAAGTAAAAACAAAAAAGCAGATAAGAGATTTTATCCGTTTCCCATGGGAAGTCTACAAAAATGATGATAACTGGGTTCCTCCAATTATTTTCGATATGAAAAATACATTAAACCGTAAGAAGCATCCATTTTTTGAAATAGGCGAAGCGGTGTTTTATATTGCGGTGCGGGACGGTAAAATTACAGGTAGAATTACTGCTCATATTAATTCTGTACATAATGAGTACAACAATGCCAATGATGGATTCTTTGGTTTTTATGAATGTCTTGAAGATGAAGAGGTATCAAAAATGCTGTTTGAAGCCGCCGAAAACTGGCTTAGAGACAAGGGCATGAATAAAATAATCGGTCCTGAAAATTATACTATTTATGACGAAATATGTTTCATGATTGACGGATGGGAAGCTGAACCTTCGACTCCGGTCGCACTTGAGATGTATAATCCAAGATACTATATAGACCTCCTTAAAAAGTCGGGATATGATAAGGAAATTGACTGGTATGCTTTCATGGTTCCGGCAGATATTGAAATAAAGGAAGTATATCACAAAATAAAAGAACGCCTTATTAAAAAACTAGGCCTTACATTCCGTAATATCGATATGAAGAGATTTAATGAAGATGTGGAAGGAATTAAAAAGGTAGTTCATGGAGCATGGAAAGATAATTGGGGACACTTTCCTTATACGGATAAAATGTTCGAGCATATTTCAAAAGCATTAAAAATGTTTTTAGACCCAAGAGTATGTTTCATTGTTGAAAAGGAAGGTGAAATTGTGGGATGTGCTGTCAGCTTTCCTGATATTAATCCATCTGTCAAGAAGATGAACGGCAGACTCTTTCCATTTGGCTGGTGGCATCTATTAAGAGCAACTAAAAATGCAATAGGGCTTCGAACCTTCTTATTTGGAGTAATTCCGGAGTACAGGAACAAGGGAATTGATATTGTGATGGTTCTGGATTCAATAATCAATGGAACAAAAGCCGGTTATAATTGGTCGGAATGTTCTTTAATTGTTGAGACAAATACCAAGATGATCGAACCCATTGAAAAATGGGGCGGTAAACCCTATAAAACCTATAGATTATTCAGTAAAAAGCTTAAATAAGCTTTTTACTGAATAATCTGACAAAAAGATAAAATTTATTTATGAGGGCGTTGCACAATCCTGTTTTTTTGAAAATGCAAATTCTCCTTCGGAGTTG
>JAGLSM010000416.1 GCA_023135745.1 Spirochaetota bacterium
TTTGGGACAGTAGTGACTTTTTTTAATTTTCTGCTATTAAATTCCCAATTCTATTGTACAATAAGGGTGCCAGAGGTTGGTTTCGACCGGTGACTCAACCAACGACGATAAGCCTGAGGTTAGAACCTCCGGGTTGGAGAAATTGCATATGAGGATTAACAATGAATGACGGAATAAGGAACGAAGATCTTCGTTCCCTACGGGGAATGATTGATTTATTCAGGAGCAATATCAAAGAGTATAAATCAAATGCCTATGATGAAGCCAATACCAGGGTGGATTTTATCGATAAATTTTTTGAACTGCTGGGTTGGGATGTACGCAATGATCAGAAATTTTCCGAGCAATACCGGGAGGTGGTCCGGGAAGACAAGGTACAAATAGAGGGAAAGCAGAAGGCCCCTGATTACAGTTTCAGGATTGGCGGGGTGAGGAAGTTTTTTGTGGAAGCCAAGAAGCCTGCTGTGAATATAAAGGAAGGAACGGAGCCTGCCTTTCAGACCAGAAGATACGCTTACACTGCCAAGCTGCCATTATCCATTCTTACCGATTTCGAAGAATATGCCGTTTACGACACGAGGATCAAACCAAATATCGCAGACAAGGCAAGTACGGCGCGTATTTTTTACTGTACCTATGAAGAACTTTTAAAACCATGCAGTGTAAGTGAGGGGCAAACCAACTTTGAATTTTTGTACAACACATTCGGTAAAAACGCGATCCTCAAAGGCAGTTTTGATACCTATGTGGAAGAAAACAAAAGAAAAAAAGGAACAAGCGAAGTAGACAAGGAATTCCTGAAACTGATCGAAGGATGGCGCAATGATCTGGCCCGCAATATTGCCATCCGCAACAAGGACATTGACCTCTACAATCTGAATTACGCCGTACAAAAAATAATCGACCGCCTGATATTCCTTCGGATTACCGAAGACAGAAAAATGGAAGAATACGGCCTCCTGCAAAAAATCAGCAAAGGCAATGATGTCTATAAAGGACTTGTAGATGTTTTTATAAAAGCTGACAACAAATACAACTCCGGCCTCTTTCATCAGGAAGACTGGCTCAACCGGTTAGACATCGACGACAAAGTATTTTCAGGCATAATCAAAAACCTGTACTATCCGCATTGTCCCTACGAGTTCAGTGTCATGCCCATTGAAATACTCGGACACGTCTATGAACAGTTCCTGGGAAAGACCATCCGCCTGACAGCTTCCCATCAGGCCAAGGTAGAAGAAAAACCCGAAGTCAGAAAAGCAGGCGGTATTTATTACACACCGCAGTACATAGTAGAATATATAGTCAAAAACACAGTAGGCGAAAAACTCAAGAAACAAAAACCGGAAAATGTCGCGGGAGACCAGGGAACAAATTCCCTGTCCATTTTAGACCCTGCCTGCGGGAGTGGCAGTTTCCTGGTTGGGGCTTATGATTATCTGTTGAAATGGCACCTTGAGTATTACACAAAAAGCGAAACCCGGATTAAACAGGCAATGAAAGACGGACACATCTATCAGATAGATGAAACCACCTACCAGCTAAGCACGGAAGAAAAAAAGAAAATCCTGACCAATAACATCTATGGAGTTGACCTTGACTCACAGGCCGTAGAAGTTACCAAATTATCCCTCCTGTTAAAACTGCTCGAAGATGAAAACGTGGAATCCGAAGGACAGCTCTTTAAAGCAACAGATGTGCTGAAGCTGCCTGATCTGTCCGGCAATATCAAATGCGGCAATTCCCTGATAGGCAGCGACTTCTACGCCGAGAAAGACCTGTCCCTCTTCGGCAATGAAGAAATGCGCAAGGTGAATGTTTTTGATTGGGACAAGGAGTTTCCTGAGATATTTGCAAGGGGCGGGTTTGATGTGGTGATTG
>JAGLSM010000417.1 GCA_023135745.1 Spirochaetota bacterium
AAATGTGCTGATAATTTACACCTTAGGACGGAGGTGCCGTAGATGCGTTGCATGCAACGCATCTACATCCCTCCTAAGACTATGCAAAAAACGATTTAAAAACTAATTCCTGTCATTAATTCTTCATCGGAAATAATTTCATTAATCTCTTTTAGAATATCCTTATCAAGATTAATATTTACAGCCTCGGCATTGGACTTAATATGCTCTTTTGAAATACTTCCTGTTATAAGACCTGTAATTCCGGATCTATTAAGCGTCCAGCTTAACACCATCTGTGACAAATGAATTTCCAGTTTATCCGATATTTTTTTTAGTTTTTCAACCCTTGTTATATTCCTGGAAAATTTTTCATGGTTGACAAAGTTACTATTATACTTTCTGCCGTCATTTTCAGAAAGTACTAAATCCTTTCCAATTTTTCCTGTCAACAACCCCTGGCATAGAGGACTGTAAGGGATAATGCCGATATTATTTTTTAGACAAAAGGATACAATATCTTTTTCAATCCCTCTTACAAACATATTATAAAAAGGCTGCAGGCTTGTGAGATGATCTGTGAGTTTCAATGCAAAGTCTATATCATCAAGATTATAGTTGGAAACCCCTATCCATCTGATCTTTTTCTCATCAACCAGTCTATTAAGCGCCTTGAAGGTTTCCTTGGGAGATGTCTGCCTGTCAGGCCAATGTACCTGATATAGATCAATTGAATCTATTCCAAGTCTTTCAAGACTCATGTCACATTCTCTTAAGATTGAATCATATTTTAAGGATACAGTAACATTTTTATCTTCATCCCATAAAAAACCGCATTTTGTCGCTACAAGAGGTATCTTTTTGCCGGATGTTTTTATTGATCGAATAAATTCACCGATGATTTTTTCGGATTTTCCAAAGCCGTAAACGGGAGCTGTATCAATAAAATTTATCCCGGATTGATATGCAAAATCCAATACATCGATACTCTCTTGTTCGGTGATCTTAGGCCAGCAGATACCGTCCAGCTCCCAGGCGCCATAGGCAATTACTGAAACGTTAAGGTCAGATTTTCCAAGACTTCTATAAATCATTTAGTTCCTCCGTCCCTTTTATAATACCACTATTCTTCTTCTACACAAATCCTTTTATGTATAATTTCCTTAATAGTCTTGTATAAAAGTAACAAGATAATCAGGCTTAACAAAGCCAGAGAAAAACCGGCAACATATTTAAAAAACTGCAGATGTGTCTTATGAAAAAAGAATATGCCCATGATGATAAATAAAACTTCACCTTCAAGATAAAATATTTTGTGCATAACTTTCTGTAAACATAGTTATTTATAAGCATATAGGTATTTTCATATATAGTCAAGAATTATTCTTGCTTTGAAAGGAATTATCCAGAGAAATTACTAAATTAATATTTCAACGATATATCTATTGCAACTATAATTAATGTTTTGTGCTAAAAATGTCTCCGCTGTTAAACGGGAAAAAAGCAGCAGCATCCACTACCTCAAGAAAGCGATTGCCGGTACAATGGCTAATACCTATATGCTGAATACCTTTTTTAAGTATATCCTGTGCCAGCGTTTTAAGCTTCCCATCATCAAATGCCCTGGTATGAAATCCTCCGAATAGTGCATATATATTTTTAGTATATTTTTCCGTTCTTTGTATTATGTTGAGTATTCCGTTATGAGAGCAGCCGCTTATAAGTACAGATCCCTTTTCTGTTTCAAATATAACAGCAATCTCATCCCGGAAAAAATCCGGCTGCAACTCAAGATTTTTCTTCACAACAAAAGATGTATCCTTTCCGGAGGAAAAATCGGCAAGAACCATGATCCCGTCATCTACAATTGTTGTCTCAGCAATCTCCTTGAATTTCCCTGT
>JAGLSM010000418.1 GCA_023135745.1 Spirochaetota bacterium
TGTCAAAAAAATAAAAGCTATAAACAGGATTATGCAACTTGCTTTTGACAAGACAGTATAATCTTTCATAAAATAAAAGTGATAAACTAAAAATTTTATTATTTATAAGAATTATTCTCTACTAAGGTCTTTCAAGAACAGTTACAACTTCTACGTGGTGGGTGTGAGGGAACATGTCTACAGGTTTGATTCGTTTTACAAGGTAGTTTTCTGCTGTAAAATAAAGAATGTCTCTTGCCAGAGTCGCGGGATTGCATGATATATAAATAATTCTTTTTGGTTTTATCTTCAGGATTAGCTCAATAACGTTTTTTTCACAGCCTTCTCTTGGAGGGTCAATGAAAAACACATCCGGAGTGATCTTTTTCTTGATAAAAAGATCATTAATCAGTTTGTCGGCTTTTCCGGCGTGAAAAGAAGCATTATAGATATCGTTAAGAGCTGCATTTTGAGCGGCGTTTTTTACTGATCTTTTTGAAATTTCTATACCCCAGACATGTTCTGTTTTTTTTGCGAGCATGAGACTTAGGGCGCCTACTCCGCAGTAGATGTCTGCCACGGTATTGGTTTTGTTTATTTTTGAGAGTCCTATAGCTGTCTTAAATAATATATCGGCCTGCCTTGTATTTACCTGGAAAAATGATCTTGCCGACAGTCTATATATAAGGTCTGCAGTTTTTATCATTGTATGATTTTTACCTTTAAGGAGTTTCGCGTTTTTCCAGTCGGTGGCTTTTCTGTCAGTTTTGAGCGGCGTTTCTATTATTGAATCTGCCTTAGTGAGTGAGCTTACATTTTCTTCGCTTATTATTCCGGCTTTAGTTACAATAAAGCAGATGAGGAGCTTGTCTCCTTTTCGTACAATTACGTCAAGTATGTTCCCATTGAATTTGGCCGGGTTGCCTTCAATCATTTTTTTTATTTCATCGTATAGTTCATTTATGCTTTTATCCAGTATGGAACATTGGGTACATGAAACAACCTCATGAGTTCCGGGTTTATAAAAACCGATAAGTGGAGAGCCGTTGTCAGAAGTTCCCAGATGAAAGGATGCTTTGTTTCGGTAATGAAAAGGGTCTTCCATGGGAATGATTGGAGATACTTTTAGATTTGGAATTTTAACTGTTTTATTGAGAGTATTCTTTACTGACTTTTCCTTGAAGGATAGTTGTGCATCGTATTTCATGTTTATAAGGCTGCATCCTGAACAGGATGGATTGGGGCATTGATCTTCTGCTCTAATCTCAGCGTTATTAAAACGTTTTATAAGTGTAGCTTCACCGAATTTTTTTCCGGTCTTAATTATTTTTATTTCGCATTTTTCCTGAGGAAGTGCGTTTTTTACAAATACCGTGTATCCATCGAAGCGGCAGATTCCACGGCCGTCATGCGTAAGGTCGTGGATAAGCGCTTCGATAGTATCACCGGGTTTAACAGGTATTTTATTTTTTAATTCTTTTTCAATCATGATTATTTTACTTCTTCGTATGCCCATTCGAGCCATGGGATCAGTAATTCAACATCCTTTGATTCAATAGTGGCTCCGCACCAGAATCTCAAGCCTGTAGGAGCATCTTTGTATGAATTACAGTCATATGCTGCTTCATTATCAGCAAGCAGTTTTACCAGCATTTTGACCTTGTCTTCACTCAGGTCAAGAGTAAGGCATACACTTGTGTTTGAACGGGTATCTTTTGTTTTTGCCAGGAAATGTACCCAGTCATTTTTTTCCACAAATTTTTCAAATACGGCAAGGTTTGCCATGCTGCGGTCGATTAATCCTTTTAATCCGCCGATGGATGAAGCCCAGGAAAGAGCGTCAAGGTGATCTTCGTTTGCAATCATGGATGGAGTATTGATGGTTGATCC
>JAGLSM010000419.1 GCA_023135745.1 Spirochaetota bacterium
ACCACACCCGGTTATCCGGTATTTGGAACACACACCCGTTATTTAGGAGGTGAAGTCTACAACCTTCCCTTGATAGAAAAAAATAATTTCCTTCCCGATCTAAATTCAATTCCGACTGACATATTAGAGCGCGCAAAAGTTATTGTATTAAACTACCCAAACAATCCTACCGGAAGAAGCGCAACCCAAGCATTCTTTAAAGAAGTTATATCATTTGCAAAAGAAAACAGCATCGTTGTTATACACGATGCCGCTTATTCTGCGCTGGTTTATAACAGCGAGCCTCTTTCATTTTTATCTATTCCCGGAGCAAAGGATGTAGGTATTGAAATTCAGTCTTTATCGAAAGCTTTTAATATGACCGGATGGAGAATAGCTTTTGTTGCTGGAAATGCTGATCTGGTTAACGCTTTTGCAACAGTTAAGGATAATTATGACTCAGGTCAATTCAAAGCTATTCAGAAAGCCGCCTGTACTGCGCTTGAAAATCCAATCATTACTAAAAAAACCGTGACTAAATATAAAAGACGCCTTGAGTCCCTTATCTCAATATTAAATAATCTTGGATTTGATGCATCAATGCCCGATGGTACCTTCTTCTTATATCTCAAAGCTCCTAAAGGAACTAAAAGCGGACTGGAGTTTAAAAGTGCGGAAGACTTTTCACAGTTTTTAATTAAAGAGAAACTGATATCAGCTGTACCATTTGATGACAACGATTCTTATATCCGATTTTCTGCGACATTTGTCGCCTCTGATGAAGAAGATGAAAAGAGAGTTTTGGATGAAGTAAAACAAAGACTAAGCGATCTTGAATTTATTTTTTAATTATTTTATACAATATGTTTAATTATTTTTAATTATAGAATAGATATCAATATACTTTTCAGCCTGAGATTCCCACAAAAATCTGTTTTGCATGGCAGTTTCTTTCATTTTTTCTATTTTTATTGTGTCATTTGAAATAGCATGGTCGAGCATATTAAGAAAAGATTCTCTCTTTTTCTTAACTGATTTTCCAGAATATAAATACCCTGTCTTATCATGAATTATTGTGTCATGAAGTCCTCCAATATCATGAGCCAATGGAAGACAGCCATAGCGCATACTTATCATTTGACTTATACCGCATGGCTCAAAATCTGACGGCATCAAAAATATATCTCCAACCGCGTAAATTTCTTCCGCAATTTCTGAATCAAAAGCATTTATTATTAAAGCATTTTTAAATTTAAAAATTTTACTGAGTTTTTTTTCCATATCTCCGGTACCAAGAATTATCAATGAAATATTTCGTTCCAATACTTTTTCAATTAATGTATCTTTATTTTTATCTTCCGATAACAATAATCCCATTTTCTGCTTCACAAGACGTGTAACAGCAATTAGAAGAAAGCGCTTTTTCCATTCATCGGGATTATATGATTTTAAAAAACTTAATATATTAGCTTTGTTTTTTACTCCCTTACCTTTTTTTTTAATTAAAGAACGGAGCTTCGATTCAAGATTGTCAAGAAAATCATTTTTATAAGCTTTTTTATTTGCATGAAGATCGTTGAGTTCAATATCATACGGAATATTGAGTTTTGAAGACTGGTGTATTGAATAATCAAGCCCATTTAAAATACCCTTAAGACTATTGTCTTTTAACCTTTTATTAAGATCCTTTTCAAGACCCCTGCCGCCTATGAAATTTTTTTTATTATTATCTTTTTTCACAATCTCTTTTGCATAAGTAGGGCTTACCGTAGTAACAAAATTACAAAGATTTATTGCAGCTCTCATAGGATTAAAACATGGTTCCTTTATTTTAGAATCCATGAATAACTTCAAGCGCCTATCTTTCTTCATAGCCAGATAAAGCT
>JAGLSM010000042.1 GCA_023135745.1 Spirochaetota bacterium
CCTGGCATCGTCTTCAAAAGGACCTCGACCCATACTATCGCTGTCAATGTAAATATCTCCATACTTTCCTTCGAAGAATGCAGAACTACGGATAAGAAAGACTTCTATATCATCTATTATATATTTATATATGCCGGCATTGAATGACTTGCCGGCAAATAGAACATCTAATTTTCCCACTAAGGCAGGAATACAGTCTATTACTGAATAATATGGAATGCAAATTTTTGTATTGATGCCTGCCTTGCTAATAGCATGTGACAACTCCCAAACAACATCTCCAAGACCGCCAACCTTTGCAAGCCCTCTGCACTCGCTTGCAACCATTAAAACATTTAGGTCTTGCCGGTTATTCAAACCAGATATCAATTCTTCCATAAGAACCGGCACGCACCTTACCGGCATGCGGATATGTAATTATTGGGCCAAGGATATCAGTCTCATTACCATCTCTTTCAGTTAAAACAATATTTTTTATTTTTGGAGCTTTTTCACCATAGGTATCATTTCTTTTTGAATTATGATAAACAACAAGAGTATTTCCAAGAAAATTAAGACAAAAAGTTCCCATAGGTAAATGAACTTCATCATCTCCATATTCGTTGTAATGAAGCAGTATCTTTTCTTTTTCTGAGAAAAGCCATCCCGGAAGTGTCGGATTTAATATAAGCTCAAGCTTACCTTTTTTATTAAGATAAAAAGGCGCCTTACCAAAAGTCATCATAAGAAGTATATGGTAAAACTCAGCAGTAGAGCCGCTTAATCTGGCAACATATCCGGATCCATGGTCTTCTGTATCAGGGTTGACAGAACTAACGATAAAGGATGAATTCTCAAATATACTTCTACCGTATACTTCAGGATCAAAAAACGGAACCATCCCTGTTTTTATGTCGGTAAAAAATTCATTGTACAAACCGCTTTCAAGCAATGACAGAAGATATTTATACTGCATATGCAGAAAAATAGATTCATTTTCAAGCCATCCCGGGGTAAAAACCCGTGCTCGTCCAATACCAAGAGGACAGGATTTTAAGGACCCATTTACCTTATACATACCAAGTTTTTTATCATATAATTCCGAAGCCCTTACAGATTTATATATATCTTGAGCTTTCGCCGGATTACTTTCAGCTTTTAAAAGATGCATTTGACATTCAAGAAAAGGAGGCAAAGTCTCCTGTTTGAATTTTTTAACATATATACACTTATCAATATTTAAATCTTCGTTTAATTTATTCCCATCAGGCTCTTTATCACTACTAAATTCATATTTTTCCACATGATTTATAAAGTATGTATTATGGATCTTTAATTTTTTATTATATCCCCTGTCAATAGCACGGGTCAGCTTATTCAATCCAGCAGTTAAAAAGGCCTCAATCTCTTTAAGAGTAATACTCTTCTCAACACCGGTTATACCAAACATAATCATATGTCTGTATTTTTCCTTTGCTGAAACTGTATTCTGCCAATATTTAAAATTGGAATCATCATTATATTTTTTAAGATTTTTTCTAAGCGCTTCTTTTACAGTTTCATAAAAGCCGCAAATTTCCTCAGGCATATCAATGGTTTTAATGTCAGCAGCATAGTTATCAATCCATTTTAACAGTTTTGAGACCAGTCTTTTCAACTCTATTGTCTCAGGAAGAGATGATCCAAACAAAGCCGGTAAACCATTCATTGCATCATTCCACCCCGGTTTATCTGCTTCCATTTCAATCCCGATGCCATGGGCATCCAAAGTCGCAAGCTTATTAATTGTTAAAGTCATAAGCTTTGCAAACAAGAAAGTATGATATATTTTGCCGGATTTTGTTCTTACCTTATTTTTCTCACCATGCCGTTCTTCAATAATCCTAAGTTTCTCATCATTAGATCTAACTGAATGAAGCTGAGCCGGCACACCTTCATGTATTACATACTTTTCACTTCTTGGGACTATATAATAAGCACTGTCGAAGTAACTAAAAGACATTTCTGAAAATAAAAGCTCTCCCATTTTATCAGGAAACAAACCTTCATAACTTTCAATTAAATCAATATTATAAAACCAGTGGTCAACCCAAAAACCTTCATGATGAGAAGCACTCTCCTCTTTTCGGCTGTGAATTATAACCGCGCTGATGAATTTATACAAAGAAACCGCAAGAGATATATCATTATCCTTAACAAAACTTATAAGATTATGCGGAAGAAACGGTTTTTCTAAAAAATCAAGAAGTCTTGCCCCATTGTCTCCGGGAACAAGGCTGAGTAATGTCTTATCATTTTTAACAGTGCTTTCATAAATATAAACAAGCCCCTTAATAACTAAAGGGTTATGTCCGTCAAGCTGCATGAGATTAAGAAAATAGTGAATATTTGAAAAACCTACATCAACGTTAAACCACAGATCATTTCTCCGGTTTTGATTTATATCCCTGAAGTTCCCGTTCCCTTGTGAAAAATATGTGGGCATAAGAAGAAAATCATTATAATCTCTCTCAAGATCTCCATGTTTTCTTGAATATACATAAAGGACCTCTTTTTCATCCTTGTACTTCATCGTTACCGGATAACCGCCTCTTAGAATATTATCAAGAAAAGTCTGTCTGGCATATGCGTCGAATTCACTTGAATTAGAACTCATAAACACCTTTGACATTAATGCTGTTAATATATGATCATTCTCAATTGATTTTTCTACAAAAAATGACTTATTCTCAAATTTTGGGATTAACGCGTTTAACTCCTCAAGAGTCTCCGCGTGACCTGTAAGGGAATAAATCGTCTTATCTTCTAAATGAGTAAGCTTCATCTTTGTATAAGACATTGCCGCCGGAGTCCTGTTTTCAAAATGCTGGACTGAATCAATGTCAAAAGAAGGATCCATAAAACCATAAGGGTATGCATAGTCCCAAGAATGTTTAAATATAAGTCTTGGATCAATTACATTCTTCAGTTTTTCAACTTTGTCTTTCTCTTCTGTAAACGCAAAATAAAAATTTCCACTGTAGACAGGTGTTACCTTTGAAGAATCTTCCGTACCAACAACTACCCTGTAAAAGGGAGCATTATTCTCAATATTTTCAACATAGGTCCATGCTTCAATAGTACGGCTCATCTTTTTTAAGATATATTCAGATATACCAAAGGGTATCATAGCCGGAAAGCCATCTATAATTTCCATCTCAATATCTGAATTGCCTATATTTTTTATTGTAACTTCCCGGGCTAAAGCAGCTACAGGCTCATTAGGTATAGTAAAATACCTGACTTGAATCTCCAGATTAAGAGAAACATTGGTCTCCCTTATTGTCAGATCGTAAGGGCTTATAGTCATAATATTTTCAGTGTCAAAATCAGCTTTATAGTCATTTTGCTGAAATGGCTCATAAAATCCGGTTTTACCGGCTTTTTTATACTTTATTAAAGTTCTAAACCCATGCGTATGTACAAGGCCATAAGCTTTATTTGCCGGTAAAAATTCCATTATTGAACTATTTTTACTCTCAACACCAAAACTGGAAACACACTGACCTCTGTTTACATAAAAACACCAAAGAGGGATACCCATTAAACCGGCTATCCCGGGAAAAAAGCTTGAAAAGGCTTTAGCTTTATTGTAGTTATGGATTTGAAACTTGGCTTCTCCATTGTTATTTATAACATACTTAACTTTTTTATTATCAATTTGACCCATTATTTAAAATATCTCCTTAAGAGGCACAACAATCATTATTAATGACATGGAAAATACAGCTTACAATAAATCCAGTATAATATCAAAGGTATTTATTTTTTCCGAAATGGTCAATTTCTTAAATTCTTCCTTTGGAATAATGATTGTCTTATTATCAGAAATATAACTATTGGATTGTTTCCCATTAATTATTAGATCTGTAATTTTATATTCATTATAACTTAAATTTTGTTTGTTTATATATCTTACATTTAGATCTTTTGAATCAAAGACCGTATTGACTGACGCCATATTTTGATCGTCAAACTGTTCAGATACTAATTTGGGCTGTATAATAAGGTCGCCCAGTGATCCGCGTATACCATACATATCCTGCAGAACAGTCAAGATTAACCAGCTTGCAGAACCGGTAAGGTATGTATATAAACCTTTTCCGTCAGGAGAAAAATACTCCGGAATTCCCGGATATATCTTTGCTTTTTCTGTATCCATACTCAAATCATACAGTGATTTAAATACCTCATAACCCTCATTGACAAAACCTCTTTTATACAGCGCATTCAGGAACATTACAACCATATGTGAAAATGTAGCACCATTTTCTTTTTCCCCGTATGCAAAAGCAAACACTCTTCCAAAATTAAGCTTATTATCCTGTAAGGGGGTATTGAGTCTATACCCTCCGTTATCGGGATCCTTTAAATAATCTTTGCAGGATTTATAAACTTTTTTAATCTCCTCTTCATCAGCAAGTCCCGACATCAGAGGAAAAACCTGTCCTGTTAAGTTAATAATAACTCCCCCGTCAAACTCGCCGTCAACCCTCTCTCCATCATTATTATAGTAGCTGTTGAAAAAACCATGTCCATCTTTTGTTTTAATCCATTGCTCAGACTTAATATTATTAAATATCCATTCACCTTTTCTTCTAAGATCAGATGCAAGATCATCAATATTAAGACTAACTTTTTCCCCGCTTAACCCCGCGGCTGTCTTATTAAAATACTCTTCCAGTTTTTTCTTTTTATATTCTATACTATCATAATTATCTGTAGAATTTATACTATCGAGTAAAACAATCAGCTCTTCAAAAACATCAATCGTCTTTATGCCTTTCTTTTCCTTTATAGTTAAAAGTAAATTTGAAATATCCAGTAAATTACCCCCATAAAAGGCAGTGAAGGCCACACTCTCCCCTCTATCAGAAGCCTGATCAATTGCGTCATTCCAGTCCGCGTCTTCCAATCTTATAATATTGTGTTCTCCAACATTAAAAAAACTGATAAGATGCTGTACTAAAAGATGTTCAAGAACACTTCCTTTATATACATTTCCACTTTTGGCTTTAAGCAACGTACCGTCTGAAAATATCCATTTATCGTCTCTATCTGCTGCTCTTCTAATCTGGGCATCACGAAAATAAGCCTGTTTTTCAAAAAGCATATCAAAATCACCTGTTTGATCTATGTAGAGCCTGGTTGTAAGGTAAGGCCAGCTGCCGTGATCCATCCAAACTCTGGCAATATTATTGCGATCCGCGATAAATTCACCGGGAGCATTCCCAATTATTGTTGCGTTTGTCCCGTCAATTCTGATACCGCCAAAATTATTAACAAGAAAGTCTCTAACATTTTCAGGGTTAAACAGCAGAAGAGATAAGAGGTCCTGCCATAAGTCACGCCAGCCTCTGCCTCCTTTACCATAATCATGATAAGGCAAAAACGAATTCCCGAAGAGTTTTCTGAAAACCGGTTGTATACTGACCCACTTCATCCAGTTTGAAAAATCCTTCAAACCCGACTGAAAACTGATCAGTTCCGCTTTTTTGTTCCAGAATTCTTTTGTTGTATTAAGAGCCTCTTCAACTTTAACAGAAGTATTATACTTTTTCATAATATCAGATAGATTGTTTTTCTCGTCACCTATACCTATTATTAAAATATAGTCCTTTGAAGCACCTTTCTTTAAAGTCTGTTTTTGAAATCGAAGCGCTGCAACATACTCTCTACCTTCCAGAGATGTCTCATCAATATTTCCTGCCGGTTGATTTTTTACAACCGCTTCCGGCCACTCAAGACTACCTCCGTCCCCGATGAATTTTTCAATATCAACAAAAAAACCTTCAGGCAATCTAGAATCACCATCTGTACCCAGGACAAAATAAGAAGTATTATTAAAACGGTGTCCTGTCTCATCAAAAATAATATTCGGCTTCATGGATATTCCTTCAGGATAAAGCCTTAATCTGTTTAATAAAGAAGTCACATGTCTATGATCTCTGAGATTTTCCGCTGATCTTCCGTACATTGGAATTACAGAAGTAGGTGTAAATGATATTGAAGTGTCAGAAATATTTTTTATTTTTATCTTCATTATTTCAACATTATCTTCAAGCGGGACAAAACTTAAAACCTCTGATTCTATGCCGATCTTCAAATCTTTATATGTAAGTTTATGCCATAAAAATCCTGCCTCAAGACTCCTGAATACATTATTATCATTTTCAAAAACTTCCGATTTTTGGATTAGTGAATTTCCCACAGCAGACCAGGAACCCTGCTCTTCTATATGCAGCCAGAAATTCCTGGCAGCCCTTGAATTATGAAGATCCATCATTGAAACAGGCATCATTAAAAAATTATTATGCCCTGTCTTAATATCCCCATGAAGCGCGGGAGTTATTGAAGACATTATACCTTTTTCATTACATAACGGAAAATAAAGTTCATTTATAGGACCCGGATTATCCCATTTAAAACTCGCGTTATCATCAATAAATTGCCATCCGGCATTCTTTTTTTCTGCCATTTTCATTACCATCTTCAAATATTAAATTAGTTTATCTCTACAGTATGGAACCGCTTTTAATTACATTTTCATAAAAATAGGAGCTGAGTTTTCTTTGGCGATGCATGGTTGAATAATTAACCCTTACAATACCAAACCTCTTAGTAAAACCCCAGTCCCACTCAAAATTATCCATAAAAGACCATACAAAATAACCCTTTAAATTAAAACCATCCTGAATTGCTTTTAAAGACATATCTAAATGAGTTCTCAGATATTCAAGTCTGTCCAGATCAAAAATTTCCTCTGACTGGGTTTCATCATCATCTGAAGCCATACCATTTTCAGTTAAATATACCGGTATATCACCAAAATATTCTTTTGTATATTTTAGTGCGTAATAGATAGATCTGGGACTGACAGCCCAATCCATGTCCGTTTTTGGATAACCCTTTGGATAGGGAAGGACTTCGTAAACGTTAACATCATCATGCCTTACAGGAGAACCACCATAAATATTGTACCCAATAAAATCAACAGGTTCGGCAATTACCTTCATTTCTTCTTCAGTATAATCGGGCATATCAGCACCAAGTTTTTTAATCATCTGCCTGGAATAATTCCCCTTAAAAAGGGGGAAAAGAATTGCCTGGTTCTTATCCTTAAAGCATTTTGAAGCCGCGTCTATGTCTTTTTTTAAATCTAAAACAGGATAGGTTACAGCTAAATTTTCAACAATACCTATTTTTACATCAGTATCCGCATTATCCCTTATCGCCCGAACAGCAAGTCCATGTCCGTAAAGAGCATTGTGAATAGTCTGATTGACTATTTTTGGCGGCTCTACCTTTGCCGGAGCGTATCTATCAAGTTTATGCGGCAAGACTGTAAAACAGGCTATTTCATTTATCGTCATCCAGTTTTTAACACGATCTGATAATCTATCTGAAACTATGCCTGCATAATCCGCGAATCTTTTAGACACTTCCTTACTTCGCCAACCGCCATATTTTTTTTCAAGATTATCAGGCAGATCCCAGTGAAAAAGTGTAACGTATGGTGTAATACCATTTTCTATAAGTTCATCAATCAGGCGTGAATAAAAGTCAAATCCTTTTGGATTTATAGCACCTTCACCTTCAGGAAGGATTCGGGACCATGAAATAGAAAAGCGATAGGCTTTCAACCCAATATCCCGCATCAATTTTACATCATCTTTATATAAATGAAAGTGATCGCAGGCAATTTCCCCGGTATGGTTTTCCCTGATTCGTCCCGGCTGCCGGCAAAATACATCCCATGTACTTAACCCTCTTCCGTCCTCATCATAAGCACCTTCTATCTGGTAAGCAGAGGTTGCCGCTCCCCAGATAAAGTTTTTAGGGAATGTTCGAAGTGGTTTCACAAAAGCTATCCCTTTACAGCACCTTCTGTTACTCTTGCTATAATCCATTTAGACATAAAGATAAATAGAAGTACAATAGGTAAAATTGATATTGAAGAACCTACCATTATCGCTCCATAATCAACACTCTGCATACCCTTCATTGTATTAAGAGCAACAGGAATTGTATAAAATGCCTTGTCTGTCATGATAACCAAAGCACGCATGAAGTCATTCCATGTAGTAAGAAAAACAATAATCCCAAGAGATCCGAGAGCCGGCCGTATAATAGGAAGAACTATCTTATAGTATGTTTGAAATTCGGAAGCCCCATCTATCCTTGCAGCCTGAACAAGACTGGGAGGCACCGATACGGTTATAAACTGTCTCATAAGAAACACCCCGAAGGCGTTGGCGGCTACAGGCAGATAAAGAGCATGCCCTGTATTCAGCCATCCAAAAGCTCTCATCTGAGCAAAATACGGAACAATGGAGACAACCGTAGGAATCATCATCGTAATAAGCATCGAAGCAAAAAGAAGTTTTTTGCCTCTGAATTCATACATTGCAAACCCGTAACCGGATAAAGAACAGAAAATAAGAGAGAGTATGGTAGCAGATCCGGCAACATATACTGTCATTAAGAAGTTCGTAAAAAATTCAGTGCTTGCAACAAGATTTTTATAATTCTGCAGCAAATGCTTTATAGCATCACTGGAAAAAAGAAGAGGTGGCGGTGTATTAAAAATTTGAGAGGATGATTTGGTCGCAAGTAGAATCATATAGAAGAACGGGAAAATGGTTATAATAGACCATATAACCAGAGGTAAATATAAAAGCGATCTTTTAACCTTATCTCCGAAATATGCGCCCTTCGTTACGGTATTATCCACGGTATTATCCTTAAATTTTTATTTTTCTTTAAATACCTTTGTATTTATCCAGGTTAAAATCATAATTATTACAAACAGTACGTATGAAGCAGCAGCAGCAAGACCAAAGGAGTTCCATCTAAACGCATTATTGTAAATATAGATAGATGAAGTCATCCCCATAAAGGCATTTGCGGCACCTCCTCCAATTCCAAGCAGAACCACAGGATCATCAAAAGACTGCATACCTCCAATGATAGACATCGTAGAACCAAAGAAAATCACTGGTTTCAATAATGGAATAGTAATCCTGAAAAATATCTGCCAACCACTGGCTCCGTCAATCCTTGCCGCTTCATAAATTGAAGAATCTATGCCCTGCATACCGGCCATATATATAATCGCATTCCATCCGGTCCAGCGCCACATTGATAAAATTGCAATTGAAACCCATGTTAATTCACCCTTTAACCACTCAACCGGCATCTTTATAGCAAAACCTATTTCATTTAAAATCGGAGCAATAAATTTAAGCATGTAATTCAAAAATCCCGTATGGTACCCGTAAAAAATACTGAATACCAGAGCAATTGCCACAAGAGAAGTTATGTAAGGCATAAACAGGATAGACTTAAAAAGATTTTTAAATTTCATGTATGACTGATTCAGCATATAAGCAAAACTAAGCGCTATTAAATGACTAGGTAAAGCACCCAATATTAAAATCGCAAATGTATTGCCAAGAGTCTTCCAGAACAAATTCGCTCTTAGTATAAACAGGAAGTTGTCAACTCCGACAAATTTCATGGGTCTGATACCGTTCCATTGATTAAGACTCAATATAAGAGAAAAAACAATCGGAAAGGCCATGAAAACTGCAAAAACAATGAAAAACGGGGATACAAACATATACGGTGCCATCTTCATACGGCGCTTTGACCATTTATAATGCTTTACAGCAGTTT
>JAGLSM010000420.1 GCA_023135745.1 Spirochaetota bacterium
TTTGAGGACCAACTGTATTCCGCATCAGCGCAATGGTTTTAGTATTTGCTCCTCCTGTCGAAAAACCTGTGGATGTTTTAACGAAATCCGCGCCGGCCTCTTCTGAGATCCTGCAGGCTTCTATAATTTGATTGTTATTTAGTAAGCATATTTCAATAATAACTTTCAGGATTTTATTTTTCATTATTTTTTTTATTGAATTGATTTCTTTATAAACGGCATTTGTTTCTCCGGATTTTAAAAGGCCTATATTCATTACCATGTCGATTTCATCCGCGCCGTCACTTATGGCTAATTTTACTTCGTTAATTTTTGTTTCAGTTGTATTTGCTCCCAGTGGAAAACCGGCTACAGCAGTTACTCCCGGCATTTTACCGTTAAGCTTATCCGAAGCAAGCTTAACCCAGAATGGATTCACGCATACGGTTTTAAATCCGTAATCAACCGCTTCTTGACAGAGTTTTATTATAGCGGATTTATCCGTGTCCGGTTTTAAACAGGTATGATCAATTATTGAGCTGATTTTTTCCATGAATTAAAGCCTTTTAAATTCTGCTGCTTTTTTTATTTACTTTTTTGATGGTTTCTAAAAACTTGAAAATAATATCCTGAGTTATTATTTTTTTTAAACAGGAAACCTCATATTATTTAAATAGAGGCTTTTAATACAGCATGAAATTGTTACGTATTTTACATAAAAGAATACTAAAATAACGCAGAACAATTGTAAATAAATTATTGTTGATAAGATTGGGAGTAAGTTAATGAAAAAGACATCTAGGCTGAAACAAATGCTGAGGGATAAAAAGATATCTGTAATGATGGAAGCCCATAACGGCTTAACCGCTAAACTGGTAGAAGAAGAGGGCTTTCAGGCTATATGGGGAAGCGGGTTATCACTATCTGCCGCATTAGGAGTTAGAGACAATAATGAAGCATCATGGACACAGATTATAGATGTTCTGGAATTCATGTCCGATGCTACCAATATACCGATCCTTCTTGACGGGGATACAGGATACGGAAACTTCAACAATATGCAGCGTCTTGTCAGTAAACTGGAACAACGCAATATTGCCGGAGTATGTATAGAGGATAAACTGTTTCCTAAAACCAATTCATTCATAGGCGGTGAGCAGCAGCCTCTTGCTTCAATAGATGAATTTGCAATGAAAATAAAAGCGGGAAAAGATATTCAGAAGGATCCTGATTTTGTGATTATAGCACGGACTGAGGCATTTATAGCCGGATGGGGACTGGAAGAGGCATTGAAACGTGCTAATGCCTATGCGGATGCCGGAGCCGATGCCATACTCGTTCATTCTAAGGCAGGCGGGCCTGACGAAGTTTTTTCTTTTATGAAGAATTGGGACAGGGATGTGCCTATTGTTGTTGTTCCTACAATGTACCCGGATGTCAGCCTCAAGGAACTGGAGGAACGTGGTATATCACTGGTTATATGGGCAAATCAGACATGCAGAACTGTAATAACTGCTGTTCAACGAAACCTCAAAATCTTGAGAGAATCAGGAACTCTTATGTCTGTTCAGGATAAGATAATTCCTGTTAAAGAAATCTTTAGACTTCAGGGAGCTCTGGAACTCAAGGAAAAAGAAAAGCTGTACCTTCCTAACAGCGGAACTGCGGCAAAAGCAGTTGTTATTGCTGCGACGCAGGGTAAGGGATTTGGCAAGATGACTGAAAAACGGCCGAAGTGTATGATTCCGATCAGCGGTAAGCCAATTCTCGGCAAGCTTGTTGCTTCGTTCAACAACAGCGGTATTAAAAAAATATCGGTTGTAAGGGGTTATAAAAAGGACGCTGTTGATCTTCCAAATATCA
>JAGLSM010000421.1 GCA_023135745.1 Spirochaetota bacterium
CGAAGGTACCCTTGCGGGCAAAAAAGAGGTAAAAACCCTCTTTTACGTGTACTGAGCTTTTGTCGAAGCATCGGGTTTTGAGGTGCCCGTAACTTAGAAAACAGGTGATGTTATGGTAAAAATTGGAATAATTGGAGCATGCGGCAGAATGGGGAAGATCCTTATAAATGCCGTAACACAGAATAGCGGAGCGGTACTTTCTGCAGCAGTGGAATTTGAAGGTCACCCTGATATTGGTAATGATGCGTCTGTGATTGCCGGTCTAACAGCTTCGGGAATTTTAATCACAAGTTCTGTTGATGAAGCTGCCGGGGCTTCAGACGTTTTAATCGATTTTTCAAGCAAAGACTCTTTTGCTAAGAACATTTCTTTAATACAGGCTGTTGGTAAACCTGTTGTTATTGGGATTACCGGGTTGGATGATAATGACTATCGGCTTATTGAAGGATTTTCTGCGAAATTTCCTGTGGTTTATGCGAGGAACTTCAGCACCGGTATTACTCTTCTTACTTTTCTGGTTGGCAGGGCGGCAAAGGTACTAAATAAGGGTTTTGACCTTGAAATAATAGAAGCTCATCATCACAATAAAAAGGATGCTCCATCCGGTACGGCTCTCCAGCTTGCTGAAGCTGCCGCAGAAGCTATGGGGCGTGACTTGAATAAATGTGTTTTATACGGCAGGGAAGGGATGCTTGGTGAAAGACCCCGGGATGAAATTGCAATTCACGCGATACGCGGCGGAGATATAGTAGGTGAACACTCGGTTCAGTTTATTGCCGAAGGAGAGAGTGTAGAACTTAGCCATAAGGCAAGATCAAGAATGACCTTTGGTAATGGCGCCCTAAGAGCTGCTCTTTGGGTAAATTCAAAGGATCCGGGTTTGTACAATATGCAGGATGTTTTAGAACTAAAATGAACAAATACATATTATCACTAGGTTCAAATCTTGGAGACCGATTGGATGCAATTGCTAAGTCTGTTATTTTTCTGATCAGAAAGGGCGAATTGATTGCTCTATCTTCAGTTTATGAAACAGAACCCATTGGTGTCGAAGACCAGAGTGATTTTTTAAACTGCGCGGTCTACTATAGAACTTATCTTATGCCCGAGCAGATGCTCTCATACATTAAGTATATAGAAACTAATCTGGGGCGGAACCACGAAGAAAAAATGCAGCCCAGGCAGATTGATATTGATATAATTAACTGGTCAGGTGGAGAATATTCGAGAACTAATCTTACTATTCCGCATAAAGAAGCGGAGAAAAGATATTTTGTTGTGAAACCTGTAAACGAAATTGTTCCGGATACTTTTAAAATAAAAGCATCTGTAAAAAAACAAAAATTAAAACTTTTCTGTGGACCTGAATCTCTGAGGTTTACTAATATATGATTATCAGGTTGGTGTTAAAATGACTGTAATTGATATTCAGACTAAAAAGAATGAAAAAAAACCTATCGTTATGCTTACTGCTTATGACGCAATTACTGCTGATCTTGCAAGTAAGGGTGGTGTTGATATAATCCTTGTGGGAGATTCTCTTGCAAATACAGCTCTTGGCATGGATAATACGCTTCCTGTAACATTAGATGAGATGCTTCATCATGCTAAAGCGGTAAAAAGAAAAAGCTCAGGCTGTTTTCTTGTATTTGACATGCCGTTTCTATCATATAGAGGTGAGATTGCTCAGGCTGTTTTGAATTGCGGGCGTGCATTAAAGGAAGCCGGCTGTAATGCTGTGAAGATTGAAGGAGGAATGGAAATCATTCCTCTTGTGAGAGAGCTTGTTTATGCCGGTATACCTGTAATGGGTCATTTAGGTCTCATGCCTC
>JAGLSM010000422.1 GCA_023135745.1 Spirochaetota bacterium
TCCTATTAACATAGCTTATTCGTGGTTTCTACTCTTTTCCTTGATATATTTATTTTTCTCTTTTTTAACCTAAAAAACACCCCTAATCTTTCTGATACTATCAATACTAATCAGCCTGCGGCGTATAAATTTAAACTTGTGATCCGCGCTTCTTAAGATTTCTTTTTTAACATAGCCTGTTAACTCAACAATATGGTTGAGATACTTCATGTACTTTTTTTTCATTTTAATTGGAAAATAATAATGCTTCTTATTGGTTGTTGATAAAACAAGTTTGGTGAAAGGCTCATTCCCGACAAGACGGACTGCTCCCTTAATTTTTAGTTTTTTACCACTTGGGGGTATACAGGAAACAGCAAATAATAAAACAGCAGCACTCAGCACGGCTCTACTTTTTATATTCATTTTTCTTACCGGTTATACTGCCAATGCTTCTCCCTAAAGAATGTTTGCCGTCACTATTAATTATAAGATCAATAGGAAATATTGTCCTGGAAGATGATTCCGGAGAAACAGAGCGAGAAACGGCACTTGATACCGTCACATCCACCTGTTGAATAATCATTGCGGAAAGCGGAGCTGTATTCTCAGTTGAAGTTGAAGGATTGCCGTTAAAATTATAACTCAACAGAAGATTCCCTGAATACATCGAACCAGTTACATCAACAGCTGAAGTTGCTGTATTAAGTCCGGCATAACCAATGGAACCCGAAACAGTCATATCGGCAGAAGGAAATATAGAAACATATACCGCATCTCCGGGCCGTAATGGAAAATTAGTTCCCGAAGTATAATATAGAGGACTCAGACTTGAAAGCAGCGGCAATGTTAAGGGGGCTATATCTCCCTTATAACCGTATTTTCCGGTTGGATCATTAAACGCATTGGCTATAAACCAGTCCCTTAGAAGCTCTTTCCATGTCGCGGAAATCCCGCTAGCCATTGCCTCTACAGAACGGTAATCATCAAAGCTGTTGTCTATAATATTTTTATAAATATCCACACCAAGAGAAGACTGAAGCCTCAACCATTGAAAAAACAGATATACCGTAGAATAATTTGCCAGAGGATCACCCCATGTTCCCCAGCTTACAAAATTCTGACCGCGCGCTATTACCTTTGCTCCCTTTGTAGGATGAGTGTCATTATTATAATAGTCTATTTTCCAGTCAATATGCTTACCAAGATACAGATGCTCGGCGGCAGACGAAAGACCTTCATTTATCCAGGTATCCTGCCCTGTTGTGCTCCCCTGAACAAATACCTTCTGGTAAAAATTAACCAGATGCTGAAATTCATGAGCTATTGTTACCATAAAATCTTCATCCCCGATAATACCCGGATTAATATCCATAAAGATCATATCAGCCTTGTTTGAATTGGGATTATCATACATATGAGTAGAATCAAAATACCCGGCAATATAACCTCCGCTGCCGGTAAATCCGTCTTTGATATCAAGAAGGAGAATAATAATCTTTCCGTTATTATCAACGTCTCCGCTATTTCCAAATTTTGAAGTTATCAAATCGTATATTTTATTGTCAAATTCAGCACCTACATTGTTGACAATTGTTTTATTTATCAATGCAAGACTGGCATCCTCACCATATATAATACACTTACTGCCGTTGTACAATTCTGTAGCCGGTACCTTATACCAAAAACTTCCTTCAATATTCTGAGCCCAAAATTCCCCATCAGAATCATCACCGCATGATACTACAGTAAGTAAAAGCAGCAAAATAATTAGTAAGTAAGTGTTTATTTTGGTTTTATAAGTCACTTTAATCTCCCCTGAATGTATAAGGGTACCTCTAGTAATCTTAA
>JAGLSM010000423.1 GCA_023135745.1 Spirochaetota bacterium
CATTTCTTTGGGACAGTAGTGAAAACTTATATTGACAAAATATATGAAATAATGGATAATAGCTTTAAAAGTGCGTTTTAACCGGAGTTCCAAATACATGAATCTGGACACAATAAATAAACTAAAAGAGAACCTGGATAAATCTGTTGTATTAACTCACTCATTTGATCCGATAATACTCCTTGATCTTGATATGCACATTCTTTCTTATAATGAAGAATTTTCAAGGGTACTTTTTGCTAATAAAGATAATAAGAGTACACTGACCGGTAAATCGATCAGGAAAATTGGATTTAAAAATCTTGAAAAGCTTCTTACTTCCTTTATTGAAGATGAAGAGGACTCAAGGATTGATTCTTCTCTTTCAATGAGCGATCCGGAGCCTCGTATTTTTGATGTCAAGCTTTCCAGGATATACGACAAAAACAGGAATTCAATAGGTGTTATTGTATTTTTAAAGGAAATCACTTTCGAATTTGAGCGTGAAAGAAGGCTATGGCAGAGTAATGAAGAGCTGTCCATTCTGTATGAAATTTCTCAGGCCGAGGTACAGAGTCTGAAATATGACGAGATTCTGCATAATGTTCTTGCGAGATTTTCTGAAATGACGAATCTCAGCAAGGGGATGTATCTCCATTTCAAGCCTGAAAAGACCGGTTTTCTTGATATTGTAAATTTCAATCTGAGTGAAGAAGAGCTTGATGTTCTAAAAGAGCATGTGGATAAAGATGAGCTTCCTGATAATTTTTTTCTCAAGAGGAGTACAAAACTTCTTAAAACAGTCAGCGAAAAACATAATTTTTATAAAAGCGCGAAAAAACTGGGTTTTGAAGGAGCTATTTCAATACCAATATATGTTAAAGACAGGATACTGGGAACGCTTTTATTTTTTAATGAAGAAGATGAACATGTTCATATTTCCACAAATATGAGGTTCTATGACCTGATTGGTCAGCAGATAGGTTTAGCCCTGGAAAAGGCAAAACTTTTCAACGAGCTTGAAAAATCTTTCAAGGAAATAGAAAAGAAAAATAAAAAGTTTAGTGATGAACTTGCTCTTGCTCAAAAGATGCAAAAGGGTATTTTATCACTTAATTTTCCTAAAAAACCCGGAGTTAATTTTGCTGTCAAATACATACCGTCATATCACCTAAGCGGTGACTTTTATGATATTTTTGAGATTACAGGAAATCAAATCGGCGTGTTAATTGCTGATGTTTGTGGACATGGGATTGATGCTGCTCTTGTAACTTCGTTCCTTAAGGCATCTGTACGAGATTTGAGTCAGGATTTTCTGCATCCGGATCAGTTGCTGTCAAATCTTAATAAGAAGCTTTATGAATTGCTCGAGGATGAGCTTTTTGTCACAGCTTACTATTTGATTCTGGATCTTGAAAACAAAATTATAAGATATTCAAACGCCGGTCATCCATACCCTCTTTTCTTTAAGGGTAAGGATGCTTCAATCAATGAACTGAAGGTCGACGGAACATTATTGTCAGTTATGAAGGACTCTGAATACTCTGTTTGTGAAAGGTCTTATGAAAATGGGGATAGAGTTTTTTTATATACCGATGGTATTTTTGATTTAAAAAACAAGGATGGCGAATTTATCCCGAGGAAGTACATAACAGATCTTATGGAGAAATTTGCTAATCTAAACGGGCATAAGCTAATCGAAGCAATATTAAGCCGTTTGTATAAATTTAGTGAAACAGACCAGTTTGATGATGATATAAATCTAATAGTAGTAGATTTTTACTAAAATTATTCATTTGCCCCGATCAATTGCATCGGGGCAAATGAATAATTTTAGT
>JAGLSM010000424.1 GCA_023135745.1 Spirochaetota bacterium
AAAATTTTGCAGGATCTCCAGTTGGGCCATCAGGCTCTTGTGTGCTACATCCCAGGTTCTGTGCGTCGAGTTGGGCAATCCACTCGGCTCAACATTGTCTCCCAAAAACAGGACTGCGCTATTCTCTCCTGCCCTGGTAAGATGTGATTCCATCATTTTTAAAAGTACGTCGTCTTCAAAAGCCCGCCTCGAATCACCGATCAAGTACAGAGAATAGACAACCTCCAGGGAATCAGCAGGATTTTCGTCTTCCCAGTTAAGTTCTGATATACTATAAAATGGTTTGTAACTTGCACATGATGTGCAGAAAACGATGATAAGGGTTGAAAGCGATCTGATGATGTTATCTATCTTCATGGAAGTTGAATTTTAGTATATATCCCTTTCCTCCCTGGCCTTCGCTTGAAATAAACATGTCACCAGTGGGCGAAAAACAGATCCCTTCCGGTTGCCGGAAAATCTTAGGATCCAACTCTTTTACATCCAGCACTTTTCCCCTTCTATTCAGGATAATGAGCAGCTTTCCGACACTTGATATAATATAGATTTCACCATGAAGGGGATGAATGGCTATCCCGGAGGGCTGGAAACTGGTCTCGCTTTCAATAAGGTGCAACTTTTTTGCAACTTTTAAGGAGAGCTTGGAGAAAACATTTCGATCTACGTAGCTGTCCAGTCGTTCCAGATCAACCAGGAAGTGTGGAGTCCTGACCAACTCTTCTTCCTCAAGATCAAATTTGTAGATTGCCTTATAACCCTTGTAAAGATTTTCTTTTTCAATGGATGGGGATCCCTTGCAGGCGATCAACAGGGCATTGGACAATGGATCATAGGCGATAACCTCGGTATCGATTTTCTCTTTTAACGCTGTATTATACTTCTTTACCTTACGGTCTTTTTTCTTAAAATCCTTTATTCTGTAAATATGTCCGTTGCTTCTTAAAATGTAAGCGGTTTTATCGACAATGGCAATATCTTCATAATCTGCATCATCCCCAAAATCATACTTCTTAATAATCTTTTCCTGTTCCAGGTTCAATATATAAATATGGGCCTTTTCATCCTGCACACAGGCAATTTTACCCTGGCCGTAATAGGATAGACCCGATATTTCCTCAAGGTAAGACGGCAATTTATATTTCGCGTCAGGATTTTCCACATCATATGCAAACAGATAATTATCCATAGAAATCTTGTCCTCGTTAGAAGGATTACAAAAAGAAACAAACACCACGAAAATTACAATTAACGGAAGTCTCACTTTTACATGAACACTATGTTTATAAAAATTGTTTATTTTTATAAGAGGGGTTGAAAGGGTTTGATCCGGTGAATTATGCATACTTTGGACAAACAAGCTCCATTAAAAATACGAAAAATGTGGTAGAAACATAATGGAAGATATTATCACCCGGGAAGCCGAAGAATTTATAAAAACTCTTTTTGAACAAAAGAGCCGTGAAGGTTTAACCTACCACGACATTATACATACCGAATATGTTGTTAGCCAGGCAATGCACATCGGACAAAATTCAGGATTAACCGGTGCAGAGGTCAATATTGTGATTGTGGCTGCCTGGTTTCATGACAGCGGTTTTGTGATTCGCTCTAATGGGCATGAAGATGAGAGTCAGAAAATAGCCAGAAAGTTTCTCACCTCAAAGGGAGTCGCCGAAGATGATATTGAAAAGGTACTCCACTGTATAAAAGCTACAAAGATCCCCCAAAATCCGGGGGACGATATGCTTGCAAAAGTAGTGTGCGATGCTGATATGGCTTATCTGTCAGAGGATTTTTATATA
>JAGLSM010000425.1 GCA_023135745.1 Spirochaetota bacterium
CAATCACCACATCAAACCCGCCCCTCGCAAATATCTCAGGGTACTCCTTGTCCCAGTCAAAAACATTCACCTTGCGCATTTCTTCATTGCCGAAGAGGGACAGGTCTTTCTCGGCGTAGAAGTCGCTGCCTATGAGGGAATTGCCGCATTTGATATTGCCGGACAGATCAGGCAGCTTCAGCACATCTGTCGCTTTGAAGAGCTGTCCTTCTGATTCCACGTTTTCATCTTCGAGCAGTTTTAAGAGGAGGGATAATTTGGTAACTTCTACGGCCTGAGAATCAAGGTCAACTCCGTAGATATTATTGGTCAGGATTTTCTTTTTTTCTTCTGTGCTTAGCTGGTAGGTGGTTTCATCTATCTGATAGATGTGTCCGTCTTTCATTGCCTGTTTAATCCGGGTTTCACTTTTTGTGTAGTACTCAAGATGCCATTTCAACAGATAATCATAAGCTCCGACGAGGAAGCTTCCGCTCCCGCAGGCAGGGTCTAATATGGACAGGGGATTCATCCCCTGGTCTCCCGCGATGTTTTCCGGTTTTTGTTTCTTGAGTTTTTCGCCGACTGTGTTTTTGACTATATATTCTACTATGTACTGCGGTGTGTAATAGATGCCGCCTGCTTTTCTGACTTCCGGTTTTTCTTCTACCTTGGCTTGATGGGAAGCTGTCAGGCGGATGGTCTTGCCGAGGAACTGTTCATAGACGTGTCCGAGTATTTCAATGGGCATGACACTGAACTCGTAGGGACAATGAGGATAGTAGAGGTTTTTGATTATACCTGAAAAGACCTTGTCGTCTATGCTTAGCTGATTCAGCCAGTCTTCCTGATGAAAGAGGCCGGAGTTGTATTTTTTGTCCGATTTTATAAAAACTTTTACAAGCTCTTTGTAGACATCATTGCCTTTGCTGATTTTTTGTAAGAGGCCGTATTCTTCCATTTTTCTGTCTTCGATTATCCGCAGGAATATCAGGCGGTCGATTATTTTTTGTACAGCGTAATTCAGATTGTAGAGGTCAATGTCCTTGTTGCGGATGGCAATGTTACGGGCTAGATCATTGCGCCATCCTTCGATCATCTTCAGGAATTCCTTGTCAACTTCACTGGTTCCTTTTTTCCTTTTGTTTTCCTCTACATAGGTATCAAAACTGCCTTTCAGGATTGCGTTTTTACCGAATGTGCCGTACAAAAACTCAAAATTGGTCTGTCCCTCACTTATGCCGCATGGTTTTAAAAGTTCTTCATAGGTACAGTAAAAAATGCGCGCCGTACTTGCCTTGTCCGCGATATTGGGCTTGATCCTTGTATCGTAGACCGCGTATTCTTCGAAATCGGTAAGAATGGATAAGGGCAGCTTGGCAGTGTATGCGTATCTTCTGGTCTGAAAGGCAGGCTCCGTTCCTTCCTTTATATTCACCGCAGGCTTCTTGGCTTCCACAAAAAACTTCCTCACCCCGCCGATCCTGAAACTGTAATCAGGCGCCTTCTGTTTTCCTTCTATTTGTACCTTATCTTCCCTGACAACTTCCCGGTACTGTTCCGAGAATTTCTGATCATTGCGTACATCCCAACCCAGCAGTTCAAAAAATTTATCAATAAAATCCACCCTGGTATTAGCCTCATCATACGCATTGGATTTATACTCCTTGATATTGCTCCTGAATAAATCAATCATCCCCCGTAGGGAACGAAGGTCTTCACTGCTTATTGTGTCATTCATTGCTTATCCTTTTGTATCGTCGTTGGTTGAGCTTGTCACCGTTGGCTGAACCTGCCTGCACTGACAGACTGTGTAAAAAG
>JAGLSM010000426.1 GCA_023135745.1 Spirochaetota bacterium
GATCTTCGTTGGTGTATCCGAAGAGTATCTGTCTTTGAAGTATTATTTCCTTGTCAGGTGTCGCAGCTGAAGGCACGCTGAAAAGTCCTTTGAGTTCTATTCTGTTTTTTGAAATCCAGTGCCTGTAAGGTTTTTTTCGGCTTACCTTGGCTTTAATTTCATTATCTTCCATGATTCTTGCATGTTCTGTATCAATCATGAAAATCTTTCCGGGTTGAAGACGGCCTTTTTTCTGAATATTTTCCGCGGGTATGTCTATTACTCCGCATTCAGAAGCAAGGTAGAAAAATCCATCCTTGGTTATTGTGTATCTGCATGGTCTGAGTCCGTTTCTGTCTAAAGTTGCTCCGATTCTGATTCCATCAGTAAAAACAAGAGCGGCCGGACCGTCCCATGGTTCCATGAAATTAGCGTGATATTCGTAAAAGGACCGTTTGTCCTGGCTGATATGATACTTGATTCCGAAGGCTTCGGGAACCATCATCATCATTGAATGTTCCATACTTCTGCCTGCGTGCACGAGCAGTTCAAAAGTATTGTCAAACATTCCTGAGTCGCTTCCTTCAGGATCTATGACCGGAAAAAGTTTTTTAAGGTTGTCTCTGAATAAAGAAGACTCCATTGAAGTTTCGCGTGCCTGCATTTTGTTAATGTTTCCGCGCAGAGTGTTTATTTCTCCATTATGAGCCATAAACCGGAATGGTTGTGCAAGAGGCCATGTTGGAAATGTATTTGTACTGAATCTTTGATGGACAACTGCAAGTCCGCTTTTAAATTCCTTGTCTGAAAGATCGGGGAAAAACTGTTTAACCTGCTGAGAGAGAAGAAGTCCCTTATAATTGATTGTACGGCCTGAAAGACTGCATACATAGAAATCGATGTGATGCATTTCTTTTTTTACCGCGTTGTTTTCAGCTATTTTGCGCATCAGGTAGAGTTTTCTTTCAAGTTCATCTCCCTGAATCCCGTCGAATTTGACAAATATCTGGACAATTTGGGGCATTCCGCTAAGAGCTATTTCACCCAGACAGCTGGAATCCGTTGGTACTTCCCTTATACCCAGCCATTTTCCTCCGGTTTCTTCTGTTGCCTGCTTGAGAATTTCAATTCCCGCATCCTTTTTTTTCTTATCCCGGGACAGAAAAATCATTCCGGCTCCATACTTTCCATCATCGGGAAGCTTGATGCCGCATAACGGGGTGACTTTTTTGAAAAAATCATGAGGTATCTGAAAAATTAATCCTGCTCCGTCCCCGGTCTTGAGATCGCCGCCAAGGGCGCCTCTATGAACGAGATTACCTATTACAGACAGGGCTTTTTCAATTATAGCATGTTCTTTTTTTCCATCTATATTTGCTACCAAACCGACACCGCAGCTGTCATGATCCTGTTGAGGGTCATATAATCCGGTCTTTGGGATGCCGTTCCAATTTTTGCTCATTATTAAAATCTCCTTAAGTAATTGTTACATAGAACATGCGGAATGAAGTTTGCCATTCTAGTTAATTGCAGATAATATACGGCAGATCTAAAATTTAAATATTTCAATTAAGAAACAGCTAAAATTCATAGTAATTTTTTACACTAATCTATTGAAAATAACTTTATTTTCAGTTCAGAAAATATATGAAATTATGGTATAAATAAAAAATTTATTTTACTAAAAAGTGTCAGGAATGGAAGAATTCTCTGTCTGTTTATTCATCAATATAATTTTCAATACTTTTGATGGAGTCTTCTATTTTGTCAGGTATTTCTCCCTTTTCATGGAGAAGGCGTCTGATACTGTTTGTCAGACTT
>JAGLSM010000427.1 GCA_023135745.1 Spirochaetota bacterium
ATTTATGAAAACAGCATTCTTAACAATATTAATCTTCAATTTGCCGGGCGTTTTGTTTGCCGCTCATTCAACAAACCCAAATAACAAACTCAATATTTTAATTTTTATACAACTTATCGGCGGACTTTCCCTGTTTCTATACGGCATGAAAACATGCTCAGCCGGACTAAAAGCAGGTTCCGGCAAGTGGCTGAAAAAAATTATAAACGCGATGACAGCCAATCCGGTTTCCGGTATATTTTCAGGTGTTTTAGTAACATTTTTCACCCAGTCCTCAAGCGCTACAAGCGTTATTCTCGTATCACTGGTAAACACTACACTTATCCGTTTAAAGCAGGTATTGCCTGTTCTTCTCGGGGCTGGAATCGGCACTACCCTGACAGTTCAACTCATTGCCTTCAAAGTTTTTGATTACGCGCTGATTCTTGTCGCAATCGGAGTTTTACTGTCTTTTACTTCAGGGAAAAGACAGAGCCTAAAAGCAGGCGGAAAAATAATTTTAGGCTTTGGTCTTATTTTTTATGGAATGCAGATTATGTCCCATGCTCTTTATCCCATCCGGAATAATACTGAATTAATCTCAATTCTCTTATACCTGAAGAACTATCCATTGATAGCCTTATTTGCAGCCACCCTGTTTACATCAATTGTCCAGGCATCAGGTGCAACACTTGCTCTTTTAATATCGTTCGCACTTCAAGGTTCCTTTGGAGTGACCGGAGTAGACTTTATCGAGATTTCCCTGCCGATGATTTTCGGGGCAAATTTGGGAACTTGTATTACCGCTTTCATCGGATCAATAGGAACAAGCAGAGAAGCAAAAAGAGTAGCCATAGCTCAACTTTTTCAAAAGAGTATAGGTGTAGCACTTTTTTTTCCTCTCATTCCTGTAATGGCTTTATTAATTACCTCTATAACAGGAGCCAATCAGGCAAGACAAATAGCAAACGCGCACACCCTGTTCAATATTGCATTGACCCTTCTTATACTGCCGTTAAACAGGTTTGTACTATTCACAGTAAATAAAATCCTGCCTGTAAAGGACAAGGAAAAACCATTTGCACCCATATATCTTGACAAGTCATTACTTGGAACACCTGATCTGGCCATTGATCATGCCAAGATGGAAATCCTCCGCCAGGGTAAAATTGTAGAAAAACAAATCGAACGAATAAGCGCGCTTTTTTATAAAAACGATTATAAAATAATTCACCTTGTAAGTGAAGAGGATGAAAAAGCCGACATACTTCAAAAGGCAGCAGCCCATTATTTAAACAAAATAACAGCCAGGGATATTGGAGAAAAAAAGAGCCTTATTACTGAAAAACTGTTTTTTATTAATTCAGATATCGAAAGCATAGGCGATATAGTAGTTAAAAACATTGTTCCTCTGGCAAAAAAACTCCAAAGAAAACCAACCACTTTCTCAGAGCAGGGCTGGAATGAGATTTCATCACTTCATAAGGCAATTCTCAAACAGATGAGTACGTTTCTTGACGCTTTTACACATGATAACCTCATTCAAATGAGAAACATAATCACAGCAAAAAGAAGAATTAACAAAAAAATAGAAGCATTGAAACGCAGTCACCTTTCGCGTCTGCAGGAGGGTTATAAGGAAAGCATTATAACAAGTTCAATTCACCTTGATCTTCTGGATCATTTCAGAAAGCTAAATTCAAGCATATCCGGAATGTGCAGATATTTTATTGATTAACATTCATACTCAAATAATCCCATTTTATCATTTTTTTTGACACAGATTTTTATACTGAGCTTGTAGTGAGCGTAGTC
>JAGLSM010000428.1 GCA_023135745.1 Spirochaetota bacterium
TTTTCAGTTACTAAAGGAATTACTTTACGTTAAAAGTATTGTTAATTCGTATGCTTTTTGGCTGCTTTCAATTTCTCTTTTTTGTTTGATCCTTGAACGGATTTGTCCGTGGCGCGCTCAGAAATTGATGAGGCCTCTTCTCTTTCAGGATTTATTCTGGTTGATTTTCGGTTTTCTCATTGCAGATAACACACAGATAGTCAGAAAAAAAAGCGATATAAGAAGAATTAATTCTCTAAATCTGTGTCCGTGTCTGATATAAAATGTAAGTTTTTTATCCGTGTAAACAGGGATAGTCAATATCCCGTTTTTTTCTTCGTGCAGGGATTTTTTAACAGATCCGAATTTATCTATAAAAGCTGTTATTCCCGTATTCGCGGACCTGTAAACAGGGCAGCCGTTTTGTACTGCTGTAAAAATTGATCCGATAAGATGCTGATAGCGGGCCTGAGAACTGTCAAATCCTGCATCATTGGTTATTACGAGAAGAAATTCCGCGCCGTCTCTTCTAAATCTGGATGAGATATTTCCAAACATATCCTCATAACAAATGAGTATTGAGAACTTCATATTCTTTGTATTAAAAACAGTATAGTTTTTTCCTTTTGTTATTTCCATGTTTCTCAGAGAAGGGATAAGAGGGCGTAAAAAGGACAGTATTTTTTTATACGGCAGGTATTCTCCAAAGGCTGCCGGCTTTAGTTTATCGTAACGCTGCATCCATTTACCTGCCGGAAGGTCAGGCTCCAGAAGTACGGCTGAGTTGTAGATATTTTTACCTGACCTTATAGGGAAGGTCATTATGATTTTTTTATTGTACTTCTTTGATACGGCAAAAATTTCTATAATTAGACGGTGTAAGGTGTTTTCTTTTTTTGTCAGTTTGTTTCTGTTTTCAATAATTTTTTTTAGAGGAATTGGAAAAACTGTTTCGGGAAAGATAATCAGTGATGAATTTAATTTAGCTGCTGTTTTGGCCAGGAACAGTACCTGCTTTGTATACTTAACGGGGTCTTTTTTCCATGATCCGGTTTTAAAAGAAGTTTGTATCAGGGAGATTGTTTTGTTTGTTATATCAGATTTTGCTGTGTTTTGATAAAGAATTCCGTATATCAGACTCAGTACGACCAATGTTATTGATGTGATTCTATAAATGCTGAAAAATGCTGTTTGCCTGTTTTTTTTAGAAAAAAAATAATCAGCGATTGCCGCGTTAAAAAAAATTATGATCAGACCTATCCACCATTCTCCAAAAAATGATGCTGATTGAAGTATAAGCGGATTGTTTACCTGACTATGTCCCAATAGACACCAGTTAAGACTGATTTCTGAGGTAGACCTGATTCCTTCAGTCAGAATGAATGAGGCGGCGGTTATAGGGATTCTTAAGCTCGGGAGTTTTCTTGCAAGATACGCTGTAAACAGGATCCATGTGCTGTAGTAAAGAGTCAGCAGCAAAACTACGAAAAGAAGTCCTGCCGGAAGAAAATTGTAAACCCAGTAATAGAAAACCATAAATATTATAAAAAAAGAAACAAATGATGACCTGAATAATTCATATAAACTGTATTTAGGATTAAAGGCAAAGTATAAAACAGGAATGAAACTGATCCACGCAAGCGGCCAGAGCCCTGCCGGTAAAAAAGACAGGAAGTATAATACCAGAGAGAGAGTAATGGTAATTATCATTTGAAGAAATTTATTTTTTAGGATAATCATATCAGGATAATAACAGGCTAATCAAGACCAAACAAGTACTAAAAAATCATCTATGAATAATCACAGAAGAA
>JAGLSM010000429.1 GCA_023135745.1 Spirochaetota bacterium
TTTGACTATAACTGTTGTTTTTTTTTGTTTTACCATATGAGCTTCTTAATTTCCGGTTTTTTCCATGTTGAGTTTGCGGAGGATTCTTTTTTTAATTACAATAGTTTTTAATGCCCATAAAATTATAAAGTATAAAACTGACGCAAAAATTATAGCCGCGCCTGACGGAATGTTAAAGTTGTATGAAATTATAAGCCCGGATATTGAAGAAAGCAGACTGAAAAATATGGAATAAAACATTATAGTTTTAAAATTATTTGAAAAAAGTTTGGCTATTGCCTGGGGGATTGTCAAAAGTGAAATTACCAGAATTATGCCTACAACCCTTATGTTTATAACGATGGTGAGTGCCACCAGGGAAAGCAGTATATGATTGATAAATGTGACCGGCATTCTCCTGGTCTTCGAGAATTCTTCATCAAAAGAAATAAAGAGAATTTTTCTGAAATTAAAAATAAAGAATAACACAATTATGATTGAGAGTCCAAGCATCATATATATGTCAATTAGAGAAACCGTTAGAATATTTCCGAAGAGGTAGCTCATCAGGTTCGGGACGTAGCCGGGAGTGATATAGATAAAAATCAAACCGATGGCCATTCCCAATGACCATAGAATACCAATGGCCGAATCCCTGTTGATGTTTGTTTTTTTTGATATGTTTTCTATTCCCAGCGCGGATAGTACCGCGAATACAGCAGCGCCGAGAAGAGGGTTAATACCGAGATAGTAACCTATGCCTATACCGCCGAAAGATGCATGGCTTATTCCTCCGCTTATAAAGACGATTCGTCTTGAAACAATGTATGTCCCGATGATTCCGCAGGATATACTGGCAAGGATTGCCGCCAATAATGAATTTACAAAAAGACTGTACTCAAAAAAATCAAACATTGTTTTCTCCGTGACTCTTCAATACCCGGTGAGGTATTTTTCCATGGGCGATTATATCTACAGGGCAGTTATAATTTTCTAAAAGCTTTGTTGTGACCTTTCCGGAAGGATGATAGTGAAGTGTCCTATTTATACAGGTGATGTTTTTAACGTATGATGAAATAATACCAATATCATGGGAGACCAGAATAATTGTCATTTTTTTATTGAGTTCTTTTAAGATTTCATAAAAGCTTCTCGAAAAAGTTTTATCAATAAATGTATCCGGTTCATCGAGAATAAGGAGCTGAGGGTCGGAAGCGAGAGCCCTGCATAAAAAAACTCTCTGAGCCTGACCTCCGGATAGTTCGCCGATAGACTTTTTTTTAAGGTGAGATATTTTTAGTTTTGTCAGCAGTTCTTCAATTTTATTTTTATCTGAGTGAAATAAATGCTTTGAAAATATGCCTGTTTTAAATGATAGCCCGGATGAAATGACATCAAACACGCTTATAGGGAATTTATAGTCTATGATTTTTTTCTGAGGCAGATATCCGATACTGTGAGATGTGTTTTTTTCATTATTAAAAAAGGATATTTTCCCCCTTACAGGTTTTATTAATCCGAGTATTACTTTTATTAATGTAGTTTTTCCGCCTCCGTTGGGGCCGATAACACCCAGAAAGTCTTTTTTATAAACTGTCAGGTTGATGTCCTGAAGGACAATATTATCATCATAACCGGCGGATAGTGAATCTATTTTAAGAAAGGAGCTCATTTTCAAGTCCTGCTTTTTTTTACTTTAGCTATATGATATTATTCATTTAACTTGGGCAAAAATACTAACTTGTTATGATATTCTCAAGGTATTTGCGCTGCAAGCGCAAATACCTTGAGAATATCAT
>JAGLSM010000043.1 GCA_023135745.1 Spirochaetota bacterium
TTTGGGACACCTATAATTATCTAAGTCCTCGGATTGTATAAGATGATGGAAACTCAATTTCAAAACTATAGATGATCACCTTTTTTTCACCCGGTTTTAAATTGAGTTTCCAGGTGTAAATTCCCCTGTCATCCTTGGTCATTGGTTTTAATGACATTGATTTTATGTCAACTTCTATTTTTGTGTTTTTTGAAACAGGCAGAGTATCAACAAGGTTAAGATTGATGGCTCTGGATTTGTTATTTACTACTGTTAATCTGTATTTGTAAAAAATTTCGTTATCAGAGCCCGGATCTTTTTTTCTTATGAGTTGTTCTTTTTTTACAATAATTCCCGGATCTGTTCCGAAGAACATTTTAACTTTTCCGTTAGGAGCAATGGCTGATATTGATGTTTTTCCAATGTACTGACTGTTTCGGAATATATTTACACTTCCAGGCAGAAGGTGGAGGTCTGATTTATTTTTTATTGTTCCTTCAATATAAACCTTACGTGAGAACCCCGGCATTGCCCTGTATTGAAATACTATCGGCAGAGTTTTGATATTCAGAACTTTTTTTACTTTGGATCCATCACTTTTTACGGTTGTTCGGCCGGGTATTTCAAATGTAACTGCAGTGTCACCCTTTCTTATTCTTGAGATTTGTTTTTCTGAATCAACAAGTTGCTCTTTTCTTTTTAAAAGTCTACTGGAAAATTTTTTCTGAGAACCTGAAAATGAATCATCCATTTTTTTGTATGACTTTCTTCCATAGGATCTGCGTTTGTAGATATAACGTTTTGAGAGATACCAGGGATAGACAGTTGGAATTGAATTATTGCCGCTTACCTGGGCAGTTGAGAGTTTTAAAGAAATGTTTTTCCATAACTCACCTGTCTTTTGTTTTACCGTTCCAAAGTATGTAAGTTCGATGCTTTTTTTATTTTTATTAAGACGCACATCATAAGACGGGTACCAGCTGGAACCGCGTTGTTGGTATGTAATTTTAACTCTGCAGTACCCTCTTCGTTTTACTTTTATTTTTACAACTGCTTCTTTATAGTATCTTGATGTTCCTCTATAGATGCTGCGGTATTCGTCATTTAAGTCGTTTTTTTTCTGTTTAAGTTTTTCAATTTTATTATCGAGGTTGAATTTCTCCTTTGTTTTTTTGTAGATTTTTGTAAATACAAATCCGTAAAGTCTGTTCCACTCACCCGGTGTTACATGACGGGTTTTGCCTTTATTGCTGCGCTGTTTAAGGCTGCTCTTTTTTATTCCATGAAGAAAATCTATTTCCTGCTGTATTATTAGTAATTGCTGGTCCAGATAGTTAATCCTGTCGGATATTTTTTTGATTTTGTCTTTCAGAATTTTTATTTGGCCTTTGTTTTTAATCTTTTTATAAATTGTTTTTATTTCAGCGCCCAGAAGTATAATGGATGTATTACCCTTTGCGAAAGATCTTAGACTGGATGATGCAATATTCCTCGGCAGCGGTGAAAAGATAAAATTGTGTTCTCCTGCCGGAAGGGTACGGGTAATTGTCCGTGATAATGATGATAGATATGGGTACACAATTGCTTCAGTGATAGTCCCTTTTGATCTTATGTCCATGCTGAATGAAACTGTACTCAATAAGCATAAGGCTCCCGCAAATGCTATTTTTTGTTTTAGAAAACTCATGATTTTCTCCTTAAGAATAGTAATTATTAGTAGATACCTCAATTAATGAACAATGTTCAATATAATACATTTAATTTAAACTTTTTGCGCTTTATGCGCAAAAAGTTTAAATGGTATTTGTCTGAGGGGGTGTTGTACAACCTAATTTTTTGAAAAACACGAACTCGCATTGAATTTATTAGCTAAAGATGCGGTTTTGTAGATGTGAATTTGTTTAATAATCCATGTTTTTTTGCTCAAACAGCCCTTATTCAAAAAATCAGGTTGTACAACAGGTGCTTTTAGATATGTAATTTGTTTGTTAGGTTGTGTAATCCCGATTTAAATCGGGACTCAAACAAGTTATTTTTAAAAATCCGAGTTTTAGGATTTTTTAGATGATTTGTAAGGTATTTGAAACGAGAATGTAGATCCTTTACCCGGTTCTGATACAAGTTTAATTTGTCCTCCAAGTATTTCCACCAGTTTTTTCGACAGTGGAAGCCCAAGCCCAAGCCCTTCTGAGTGTTTTTTATAGTCATTGCTGCTTTGTATAAAATATTCGAATATTTTTTTAGTCTGTTCAGGTGATATTCCAATTCCTGTGTCTGTCATATAGAATTTAATTTCTTTTTTAGCGGTAATTCTATATCCAAATTCAATTTTACCTGACTTTGTGAATTTTATGGAATTTGAAAGGAGGCTTGAAATTATTTTTTTAAGTATCTTACGGTCAGTGAAGATATTAATATCATCTTTTTTGTTATAGGGTTTGAATTTCAACTGGATTTGCGGATCATTGAATTTTAAAAGCTCTTCTTTATACTCATCGAATATTTCATTACAGAGTTTATCTAAATGGAATGTTGTGTTAAATCTATATATTTGACTTGACATAGCTTCAGCAAAAAATAGTATGTCATCTATTATTGTTAAAAGATCCAGTCCTCTGGTTATAATTACATCAACATACTCCATATCTTCACTATCAATCGCCGATTCTTTAAGTCTTCTTGAAAAACCTATGATAGCATTCATAGGAGTTCTGAGTTCATGAGATATGTTTGACAGAATTGTTGTTTTAAGCATGTCTGATTTTTCTGCTTTTTCTTTGGCTTGTTTATATTGTATGTTCGATTCTTCCAGGGCTTCTGTTTTCTCAAGGATTATTTTTTCCAGATTTTTTTCATATTCCTTGTTTTTTTTAATAAGGGCTGTTTTTTCAATAGCGTTGTCAATTGTGTGAAGAATAATTTTAAAATTCATTATGGGTTTTGTTAAATAATCAGATGCGCCCATTCGAAATGATTTTACTACATTGTTTTGATTATCCATGCCTGAGATAACAACAACAGGAATATCAGGAAAATCTTTTTTTATTATTTTAAGAACTTCAAACCCATCCATCTCTGGCATATTAAGATCAAGCAGAACAAGATCGAAATTGTTTTTTTTAAGAAGGGCTATACCTTCTTTTCCGCTTGCTGCTTTTTTTGTTATGTATCCGTTTTCCTTAAGGAATGAGTCTATTACAAGGCGGATTAGTTTTTCATCATCGATAATAAGTATGAAATTTGCCTTTTTATTTTTCATAGTACCTCTTAGATGGAAGTATATACTATTTATTCTTAATTTGCCAGTATCCGCAAATTTGGCCTTTACCGTTTTCTTTGGCATAATAAAGCGCTTCATCTGCTTTTTTAATTACTTCTTCAATATTGTCAGAGTTCTCAGGAAACAGAGCTATACCGATGCTTATACTTAGATTCAGTGAGCCGCTCTCCGGAACAGGCTTTGTGTTTAATACCGATTCCAGCAGGCGCTGGCCTATTTGAACGGCATTTTCTTCTTTTATACTGAGTTTGCAGATCATGAATTCATCACCGCCGTAACGGCACGCAAAGTCTGACTGCCTTAAGACATTTTTAATACTGTCAGCTATTGATTTTAATACAATATCTCCGAAAGGGTGTCCATGTGTGTCATTTATCGGTTTGAAATTGTCTACATCTATCAAAAAAATGGCCAGATTGGTTTTATACCTTTTACTGCGGTATATTTCTTCTTTTAGTTTTTGTTTAAAATGACGTTTTACTAACAATTCTGTGAGACTGTCTGTGATAGAAAGTTCTTCAATTTTTTCAAAAAGCCGGGCATTTTCTACGGCCATCGCTATCTGTCCGGCAAAGGAGTGTATCGTTGTTGTTTCATCAGGAGTTATTTTTTGCTGGCTTATGATATTATCAATGACAAGAAGACCTACTACTATATTTTTGATTTTTAGAGGAACAAAATCAATGATGTCACGGAAGTTTTCGTGAATTGATGTTTCAGTTTTTCCCAGGGTATGATCTACAAGAGGGTGTATTCCGGATTTAAGCGGGTAGTATTCATTTTCCAGTGAAATCAAAGATCCTCTTATATCACGGGAGATTTTTCCTCTTAAGAAGTGTTCTTTCTGATCTATAATATATAATCGGACTCTGTCAAAACCAAGGTGCGTTATTATGCTGTTAGCAATAAGCTTTAGAAGTTTTTCAAGATGAAGACTCTGGACTATATTTGCTGTTATTTCAAAAGATGCTCTAAGCTGTCGGACGTGTTTTTCATTCTGCATGAAAAGATGTATGTTTTGTATTGCTATGGAGAGATCAGCGCATAAATTGTTTATATTCCGCAAATTTTCAAGGCTGAATTTTTTCTTTTTTAGAAGGGTTATTCTTATCATTCCAAGGAATTCTCCTTCAGTCCTCAAAGCATAGCAAATAGTTGATTGTCTTTCCTTGTCTGTATAAAGATCATTTGTGCCAGTTGAGAAGCTCCAAAGCGGTGAATTCTTGTTTAAGAGAATTGTTTCGTCACCGTCCTGAAGAACCTTAGAACGGATTATTTTTTGACTTTTTAGAATAGTGTCGGAGGACTCCCATATAAAAATTGAAGCTTCAATTTCTCCAAGAAGTAGTGATAGTGATTCCAGAATATAAGAATACAGTGTGTCAGAATCTTTAATATGCCTGATTGTGTACCATAGCTCTTTTGGCGATCTTTTTTTCAATTTTTTCATCCTGTTCTCTTTATATCACACGTACATTGAAAATATATAGTTTGCTTCCAGCGCGGCCTGGGTTATTTCTTCATCAAGGTATTTATTTGAGTATTTTCCGAATTTTATTGCTTTGAGTACTCTGTCGGAAAAAGCATTTATTATCCTCTCCAAAGTACCAAGTAAAGGAGAATTGGGCAGCGATCTCCCGTTTTCAAGTGTAGTTTTTATAACTTCATAATCATTGCTGTATTCTTTAAAATATTTTTTAAGAAGCGAAACTCTTGACGGGAATATACCTATGTTGTATCCGTGTCTAAGCTGAGACTTTGAAGATATGAGAAATCTGATCCACTCGGCAGCTTCTTCAGGATGACGGCTCCACTTCGGGATAGCCAGGCTGCTTCCGCCGATAAAAGGGACGCTGCCGTTTGGTCCTGCCGGTATTGGTGTCGTTTTATAAGACTTGGCAACTTCGTGAGAGTAATCAGAGTGTTTAAGATTGGCAATGCTGTTAAGAGGTGATTTACCGATTATTTCCATTGCGTAATTACCGGAAAAAAATGTACCGGAAGGCATAATACCGTACATATTCTTCTCATGTTGTTTTCCGTAAAGGCTGTTGACCAAATCAAAATACCAGTGGATCCCCTTGCGCGCCTTGTCAGAATCCAGAGTAATGGATTTTTTATCATGTGACAAAAAAGTTCCGCCCATCCCCCATATCCATGGAGCCAGGTCATGTATTAGTACTGTTTCTGTTGATCCTGACAGTCGGTAGGCCATAGGATCCTTGTCGGATTTTCTGGATTTCTGAATTGACATACAGACTTTTTTGAATGATTCAATATCCTGCAGGTCATTTTTGGAATAATTGTGTTTTTTTAATAAGTCTTCTCTATAATACAGCATCCTTATGTCTGCCAGCCACGGCATACACATTAGTTCACCGGATTCAGGAGATCTGGATGAGTCTTTTAGGGCAGGGATAATATCATCTATCAGATCCTTGCTGAAATACTTGCTGATTTTCTGAAGTACGCCAAGATATGAGAGTGTTGAAGCCCAGGTTGTTCCAACCTGAATAACATCGGAAGGCGCAAGCTCGCCTCTGTGTTTATGATAATTAACCAAACGATCCCAGACGTGGCTCCAGGGAATTATTGTCGGCTCGATTTTTATTTTTGGGTATTTCTTCTCAAAGTTACTGATTTCTTTTCTGAGTACATTATAAGTATCAAAATCACCAATAGGCATCAGCCAGAAATTTAATTGAACAGTTGACATAAATTTAATCCTGTAATGTTGGATATCAAAAGTTACCCATAAAATAACAGCCACAGATTAAAATATAATCCTATTACTGTGTCTAGAAATATAATAATTTATTTGATTAATCAATATTTATAATGAACTTGCGTTTTTTAAATAAAAATTTTAATATGGTTATTAATCAGGATGATTAAAAGGAGATTGCATGAAAAAGCCTGTTATATCGATTATTATTATCATACTTAACCTGGCGGTTCTTGGCTATATGTATACCCAAAGCGGAGAATCAGATGTGTTTAGTCCACGTAACCCTGTAATTCAAGAGGGAGCCAAGGTCAATTCAGCTATAATTAATGGAGAAGTTTATAGACTTCTTACAAGCATCTTTATTCATCTAAGTATTATTCACATCCTGATGAATATGTTTATTCTATGGCAGCTTGGTTCGGTCAGCGAGATGATATGGAACAAATTCTCGTTTATATTAATATATTTTGGAAGCGGACTGATTGCTTCTCTTACTTCTTTTGCCTTTTCAAAGTATCCATCAGCTGGAGCTTCCGGAGCTGTTTTTGGCCTTGCCGGCGCCTTGCTGTCTGTAAAGTATTTTACGCGGGACGGGGAGATTCCATTTCCAAAGCAGGCCATTGGTTCTATTGGAGTATTTGTCCTGTACAATATAATTTTTGGATTAAGCAGGAAGGGAATCGATAATTCTGCCCACATAGGCGGTTTGGTAAGCGGTGCTATTATAGGTTACGCGCTGCTTCCCGGGAGGAATCCTGTATTTCGCGTAATACTTCTCGGTGCTGCCGCAGGTATTGGATACTTTCTTTATATGACAGGCATGGCCAGGTTTGTTTAGACTTTAAGTAAAAGATCAAATTAATCGGTAAATTCTTTATAATGGACGATCATATTTATATTGGTTCTTTTTATTTTATGCCTGCCTGTTTGAGATTTGAGAATTATTAATTTTTTATCCCTATAGATTATATTTCCGTCTATGGATGATCCATCTTTTAAGAATACCTTGTAGACAATTTTTTCAACTTTTTTGCGTTTTGGGATTATTGTTTTGATAAGCTTAATTTCTTTTGGGAAGAATTTTCGGGCAATTTTATAATCTTTTTTGTTAATATAATTCGCTGCTTTTTTAATATGGATTTTTTTTATTCCTTGTATTGAGGCACCTTGGCCGGTTTTCAGGACAAGATCATTATGCATGTTTTTAATCCTCATTCTGCCGGATATAAGAGCAACTTTGGATCCTTTATTATCTGCGGATATATAGACCTGTTTAGCGTAAACATAAAATTTTGTTTTTGACGTGTTTATTTTCAAGGCATTTTTATCAAGACTTCTATCGGTATGGATTAACAATTTCCCTGAAGCAAGATTTATTGAGTATTGATTATTGCTGTTTTTGAAAAGTTTAAAACTGCCGGGGCCATGAAAAAGAAACCTTGTGTTAAGTATTCCGCTGAAACTGCATTGAATATTTTGTTTTGTAGAGATAGTCAGCGGGAGAGATGCTGTTCCTTCTTTATTTTCTGATTTTATCATTCCGCGGTCCGCATAATTTATCTTGAGGATGCCTTTGTAGCCTGTATTTACAAAGATAAAAAATAATAAGAGTGCAGCAGAACTGAGAATTGAAGGAACAATAATGTACCATTTTTTATTTTTTGATAATGACCTATTTTTATTAGTATTCAGATAATTAACAGCAACGTTCCGGATATAATGGTGCATGGCATCATATTTTCCCGGACGCATTTCTTTTTTTCCAGGAGAGAGCAGTTTTTTATATACAGATGCTTTAGTTCTGCATTCATGGCATGTTGAAATATGATCATCAATATCCGGACGTATATTTTTACCGTTAAGATGATTTATGATATATTTTTGTGAGGGATGATTTTTTTTCATGACAGATCCTCGATTGTAAATCCGCATTTTTTTAAATACAAGACGATACTTTCCAGCGTATTTTTGAGATAACGGTTTACGCTTCTAAGCGGTATACTTGTGGTTTTTGAAATTTCCTGAAAGGTTAAATCAGTTTCACTTTTCAATAGATATATTGTTTTCATTTTTGGATCCATAGAATCAATAAAGTTATTAATAGTTGTATGTATTTCCTTTTTACTGAATTCAGCTTGTTGAAGATTGGCTGCATTTTTAAAATAATCCATATCATCGTTCCCGATAAGTTGTGTTTTTTTCATATATTTACTCTTAATTAGATCCAGACACAGGTTTTTTCCGATCCTGTACAGGAATGTTGATGGGGCGTATTTAAAATCGAGCTTTTTTATTTTCTCAAGAAACTTCATAAAAGCCTCCTGTGTAATATCCTCTGCCTGCTGTTCGTTGTTCAAAAACCTGTAAACAAAGTTATACAATCCACTGGAATGTCTTTGAAAGAATTCCATAAAACCCTGTTCATCGCCCTCAAGGAAATGAGTCAAACTTAATCTGTCTTTTTCAGCAACCGATTCTATCACACCCTATACCTTATGCTTATTTATACGAATTAACGATCATATTATGCCATATATTTATAAAAAATTGAAATTAATTATGGTTTAAAAGGATTTAAGCCTACAGCAGCAAAATATCTCCAGATTGTGCTGGCGGTAGAATATAGATGGGAATTGTTGGTTATACTTCTCGGCAGAGACCATGAGTTATTATATGGATGAACATCGTCCTTAGGTCCGATAGCCTTATGTACATAAGGGAGCTCCATGTATCTACTCTTCATGATTTGTTTTGAGAACTTGTTCATTTCTTTCATGTAAAAATTGTATTTAACTCTGAATTTTTTTGATTTTTCCTTATTTCTTTTTTTTAAGGCATAATCAGAGAGAAGTTTACAGGCAAGTGCCATACTGGCGGTTCCTTCCCACCATATTAACGGGAAGCTGCGTTTTTTTACATAACCGCTCTTTGTTGTAAACTCAAAACCGGTAAATTTCTTTCCTTCTCTGGTTTCTATCGATACTTTAAATTTATTCTCTGTATTCAGGATTAGCTTAAATGGATCAATTCCCATGTTTATTAAGTTTTTTATACCTATTCCGCAGACTGCAAAGGTATTAACGTCAAGGGCTTCGGTTATATCAATAGAATAAATATTTTTTCCATCCTTAACTGTCGTTTTCCGGGCTCCTCTGTTGAAAGTGCCTCTCTGATTGAATAAAAAATATCTCAACCATGAATTAATATTTGATTTAATTTCAACGGCTTGCTTTATGGAGAAGGATGAATTTTTCATTATCCGCAGAATATTTTTATCTCCTGTCTGATGCATTTTAATCATGTTTAATATGTAGGCATAGTAGTCCATGATGTTTTCTGTAGAAAATATTTCCTGCCACCTGCGGCCCCATCCCCAGCCCATTGATGGTCCTCCGCTGCGGTTGTCAGGCCATTTTAAATGCATGAATGTCTGGACCCATTTAAATACCTTTATCAGATACTCAACAAACTCAACAGATGCTGTTTTGAAGTAATAATGCTGAGCGGCAAGGGCTACAAAGATATTTGGTCCCAGGTGTATCAAGCTGCCGTCAATACCCATTCTCAGGAGATTCATTCTCCCGGAAACTGTTGGAAAGAAATAGCTGAAGTTATTCATGTTATATGAGTTGAATAAACCTGCTTTTCCATTTTTCAAAACACTGAAATTATCACTTAATAT
>JAGLSM010000430.1 GCA_023135745.1 Spirochaetota bacterium
GAAGTATTCCTCTTGTTGCGAATGTACCTGCCGCTTTAACAAGCTGAAGAGGTGTTACAGATATTTCCTGTCCAAGAGGAATTATTGATTTAGACAGTCCTGACCACCTGGAAGGAAGACGAAGTATTCCCCGGGCTTCTCCCGGGAGGCCGGTCCTTGTTCTTTTTCCAAAATCGAGGGAGGAAAGAAAGTTATAGAATCCTGTTTTGGTTATTCTCCTGGACAGCATTACGATTCCGACATTGCAGGAATGTTTTATTATTTGCGAGAGATTTACCATTCCGTGTCCTTCTATATCATGAACTGTATGATTGTATATCTTTATTTTCCCTGTACAATAGAATTTTTTCTTTAAAGAGAATAATCTTTTTTTAAGGATATATGCTGCTGTAAAAATCTTAAATGTTGAACCCGGTTCATAAGGTATTGAAATGTTGTGGTTGATAAATGAAGCGGTTTTATATGAGGTGAAGTGATTAAGATCAAAATCAGGTTTGGAAGCCATAGCAATAATTTCACCTGTTGAAGGATGATAAATCAGACACATAGCCCTTTTAGCCCTGGTTTGTTTCAAGGCTTTTTCCAGTTCGAGTTCTGTGAGGTATTGTATAAATCTGTCTATTGTTAATACAATGTTTTTTCCTGAATTATTATTTCGTCTGATAAGAAGGTTGTCATATCCCTTTTCAAGGCCGGTAAGGCCTGTGTGATCAATCCCTGAAAATCCTATCAGGTGTGAGGCAAGATGTCCAAAGGGATATATCCTTCTGGGTTCCGATGTAACTTCTACTCCGGATAGTTTAAGTTTTTTTACTTTACGGCCTATTTCTTTACTGACCTGTCTCATAAGCCATACAAAATTCTTTGTTCCGCTCTTCAGTCTCTTTTTAATTCTTTTAACCGATATCCCGGTAGCTTTTGAGAGTTTTTTTAGGGTTTCTTTTTTATTTCTGAATAATATAGGACGAAGAAATATTGATGAGGAAGATACTGTAAGCGCTAAGAACGCGCCATTTCGGTCCATTACAGCGCCTCTTAGTTTTGGTGAAGGGTTAGCACTCCACTTCGGCAAAACAAGCGAACCCGGCCAGGAAACATACAGGAGTCTTAAAAATATTAAAAGAGAGGCAGCGCCTGTGATTATAATAGAGACCCATATTTTTATTTTAAAGGATTTCATTTATCTTATTACTCCCATTGAAGCAAAAGGCAGAATTGTAAAAAATGCTTTCCCAATAATATCTTCCGCGAATACAGGTCCAAAGGATCTGCTGTCAAGACTGCTTGGAAGATTATCCCCCAAAAGAAAGAGCTTTCCTTTCGGGATCTTCTGCTTTTTTATTTTAAAAGTATAATTCAGCAATTTATATTCCCGGATCTTCTTATTAACATAAAGTTTCCCGTCTCTTGTTTCAAGACTGTCTCCCGCGAGCGCGATAACTCGCTTAATATATAGTTTTCTATCCTTTTTGTTCCTGTATATAACAATATCATTTATTGCGGGAGATGCATATCTGATAATTATTTTTTTTGTAAATGGATTGGTAAGGCCGTACGCGGCTTTAAAAACTACGATTGTTGATTCGGGTTTAAGTGAGGGAGTCATGGATGTTTCTTTAACCCTGTAAAAATCAAAAATAAAAAGTTTAATAAACAGAAAAATCACTACAGCAGTTATTATAAGCCATAAATAATTCAGTTCACGGGTATCCATGGTATGAAATTAATCTCAAATCAATAATGAGTCAATTTTTATGGTTTTCAATTTCTACCTATGG
>JAGLSM010000431.1 GCA_023135745.1 Spirochaetota bacterium
GATTCATGCTCCGCCTTTCTGTAATTCTGTTTCATATTAATACGCATAGCGATCTTTGTACTTTTTTCCTTCATTCTTTTTAGAATATTTTTTGCCGCTTCAAGGTTTCTTAAAATAAAAAGCTTCTTCAATGCTTTTAATAAATTTGATAATTCCGATAACATCTTCTTTTTTATATTTCTCAGACTCCCCATTCTTGACATTTTTTTATTTCTCAACAAATCAAGGAGTTTTTTTCTGTATTTCGGCATCATATCCAATTGCAGTTTTTTAAGATACCTTCTTATTTCTCTTAATTTTTTTAAGGTTTTTGGTGAAAAAACAATCCGTTTTGAAAGCCGCTTTTTTTCCTTTTTGATTTCATTCAGCAGCTTTTGTACCGTTTTAATATGCCTCTTATGCTGTCTTAGAAGTTTTTTTATTTCACGTTCTTTTTCGATTTTGCTGCGTTGATCTTTGGCTTCATTTTTTATAAGATTATCTATCCTTTTTAAATTTCCTCGTTTTTCCTTTAATAAAGTCTTTAAGTCTTTGATTATCCTGCGGTGTGATATGGAAGATTTACGCAACAGATCCAAAATAGACGGGAGCCTTATCCTGAAAACAGGAGTCTCTCCCTTCTGTCCTGCGAGGTCCGTTACAATGAGTTTGTAATTAACATGCTCACCCGGAGAAATCGGAAGAGCATTGAGATTCCATAGCCACCGCTTTTCACCAAACCCGTCTTTTGTAAAAGGGATCTTTACTTCTCCCTTTTCAGTATAAGTCTGATGTACAATACCATATTCCAGTATCAATGATTTTAATCCGACATCATCCCGGACATCATAAACAAGGGGGATGATAAGACGCCTGTCAGCCAGAATATTTTTTGATGGAGAAATAAACCTTATTGTTGGAGAAAGGTCTTTTGAAATTTTTAAACGATAGGTCACCGGATTTTTATTTTTTATTCCGGTATGATTTAAAAGAAAAATTCTGAAATCTATCGAATTTTTCGGTTTTATTCCTGTTGAAAATGAATCACCTGTTATAGAGGTATTGTATACTCTGTCTTTTGTCCTTAACTCTGCTCTTTTTATAGCCGTATTAGCCCGTCCTTTAATATTAATTAGAGTTCCTTTTGGAAGTTCCAGATATGGAATGGCTTTTATTTTTTCAGCAGGCCTTCCCAGATAATCCGGATATCTAATGTTAAACATCATTGATTCAACAAAAAGATTTCTTAACACATCCACATTGATAGGACCGATTTTTTTTGTGCGGCCCGGTTTTTCCAGATACAGAGTAAACTTAAGGCGCCTTGATACTCTATCGAGATTTAAAACAAATCCGTCATCAACAGTTTCAAGTTTTTTAACATACGATTCGTCATCATGCTCAAGATTTACCCTTGCCCGGTAGGCGTCGGTATTAACCTTCAAGGTAAAGGCTGAATCCTGAAATATACTCGCCGGATAATCAAGCTTGCCGAATATCCCCTGCGGATGCCGCATAGAGATAAAATTGCCAACAGCTTTTTTAGAAGCTCCCGGAAAAACCGTCAGTATTAAAATCATAAGAATAAATAAAGAAGCTGTAATTCTGATTTTGTTTTTATTATATAACTGCTTTGGGAAAACATTCAGGCCTGATGTAACCTCTTCTATAAAAACCTGCTTCATTCCTGATGTATTAAAAAATCCTGAATTTGATTCTGCTTCATCAGCAAATTCAACAGCACTCACCAGACGTCCATTCATATTCAAGGAAGCTTCAATCGCGGCCGCAGTT
>JAGLSM010000432.1 GCA_023135745.1 Spirochaetota bacterium
TTTATATATAAAAAGTATTCTCAATACAATTCATAATTCTATTAAAGCCGATCTTGTCTATTTAATGAATTTTCAAGGGACTGTTTTGGCTTCAACGGCTCATTTGGGGATATCTCTTAGAGGCAGGAATTATAAATTCAGATCTTATTTTAAAAAAGCCGTTATGGGTATTCCCAATATATACCCTGCTTTAGGGGTAACTACATTTAAAAGGGGTCTTTACCATGCTGTACCGATGTACAGTTTAAAAAATATTATTGGCGTAATTGTTGTAAAAATGGGATTGAAGTTTATTGACAGGATATTTAAGGTTTATAAGGATTCGGTTTTTCTGGTTTCTCCTGACGGTATTGTTTTTGCGTCTAATAACAAAGAATTCTTGTATAAATCAATTGCATCTCTAAAAACCGATATTCTCTTGAAGATTTTAAAGACGAGACAGTTTGGCGGGAAAAAGATTGAGCCATTGAAATTTAACCTGCTGAATAAAGAAATAAATAAAAAAAATATACAATACTACGTTATCAATCAGCCATTGAGTATTAAAGGGTGGCGGGTTATAAAATGTGACAGAAAGCACCTTTTTTTTCCATTAAGTGACAGTCAATGTTTTTTTACAATATTTTTTTCAGCTGTGATTCTGGTGCTTGTAATAATTATATGGATTCTTGCCAATAATATTTCATATAGAAAAAAAATTGAAGCTGAATTGAAACTTTTGAAATCATTTTTAGAATTAACCGTCTCTGAAAGGACAGAAGAATTAAAAATAATCAATGAAAAACTTGTTAAAGAAATTCATAAAAAAAAGAAGACGGAATCCGCATTAATTGAATCTCAAAAACAGTTAGAGGATATAAATAATTCCAAAGATAAATTTTTTTCCATTATTGCTCATGATTTGAGAAACCCTATCTCTTCCATACTTGCATTCACCTATATAATGTCTATAGAAGATAACAAGAAATCTCCTGAAGAAATTCTTGAAATGTCCAAGGATCTTTATTCTGTTGTAAATAATACAGCGGCATTGCTTGAGAATCTTCTTTCATGGGCCAGAAACCAGACAGGAAGCTTAAACTACTCTCCAAAATCATTTTACATTTCTCCAATAATAGATGAGGCGATTGCGTTGGTCAGGAATTCAGCGAATGAGAAAAAGATTGAAATAGAAGTCTCTATGGATAGGGATGTAAAAGTTCATGCTGATGTAGATATGATTAAGACAGTCATGAGAAATTTAATTACTAATGGTATAAAATTTACACATCCTGAAGGTAAGGTAAGTATAAAAATTCATAAAAAAGAAAATCATATCATTATAATAATTGAAGATAATGGAATTGGTATTGAAAAAAATAACTTGAAGAATATATTCAGGATAGATTCTAAATTGTCAACACCGGGTACGAATAATGAGCGCGGGACAGGGTTGGGCTTGAGTCTCAGTAAAGATTTTATTGACAAATGCGGAGGGGAGATTTGGGTTGAATCAGAAGCGGGGAGAGGCAGCCGTTTTTTTGTTAAGCTTCCAAAAGCATAATTTATTCTTCTATATTCAAACCAAGCTGAATATAAAATATTAATGATTTATCCATTTGTCCGGGTTCAAGAATACCATTATTATCAGAATCGAAAGTTGTAAGAAAACTTAGAGATAGTCTGTCTGCTGAAATTGAAATTCTGGTGGTATCTGCCGGAAATTTAAAGATGTTCTGAAATTCTCCTGTTTTAATATTTCCTATAAAGATTTTTTTCCTTCC
>JAGLSM010000433.1 GCA_023135745.1 Spirochaetota bacterium
TTGAATGCTTTCCAGATCTAACGAAGAGAGGGCAGCCTCTGTGTTTTTAAAGGCGCCCTCTTTGAATGCGAGACTGACTTTTTTACTTAGTTGTTTTACACTTGAAAAATAGTACAAATGTAAAAACTATTTTTGAGCCGGAATCCAACCTGCTTTACGGCCTTGTTTTACAAGACCATCTCCGTCAAATCTTTCTATGTACATATCTGTCTGATAAAGGATTCTGTCAAAATATACGTAAAAGTCTTTCTTGCGGGCAGTAAGTTCAGCCTGAATGATGAATTTTTCAAATTTAAGGGTTTTCAATTTTGGTATGAAATTTTCTTCCTGAGGAATTTTCGAAGGTACTCTAAATCTGAAATTTCTCCATCCCGCGTGATTTATTTTACCTATAGGGATTATGTGTCTAAAACCTTTGTAGTCTATTAAAGATGCTTCAATATGATAATTAAAGTTACCACCCCAAACCCAGAAGTCGATAGTTTTAACTCTGCCTTCCATTCTAAGAGGTTTTTTTGGAATTATTTCAATCCAGTTGTACCATTTACGGTAAAAACTTGCCTTTACCGCGAAAACCTTATTTTCATTGGTTGCAATCATACCAAGAGGTTTGCCGTCAAATTGCCGCCAAGCGCATTTATTCTTATTTATTATATATTTTTTATTGGCTGTATCATATATTTTTACAGCATGCTTTGAAAATTTTGCTGACCATTCACCTGGTTTTTCAAATGAATTAAGCGTGAGAGTCTGCATATTTCTCATTTTACCGATTTTTTTTGCAAGAGGTCTGTTATTGCTGCTTAAATTAAAAAAGATTATCGATACCATTAATGTGATAAGTATAATTTGTTTTTTTGCAGTTTTCATAGTTTTTTACATCCTAGGTTTAAATGAATTTTCTCTATAATTATCGGCATGTATACTTGATTTTATTTAGAAAAAATAAAATTTATTTATTACTTTTTTTAGTGTTTAAAGACTTATTCCTGTTTCACGTTCAAAGCTATTATTAATTGCTGTTTTAATTACTTCATTAGAGCCATATAAAACACAAAGATATTTTGCCCTTGTCAACCCGGTATACAGTATTTGCCTGGATAACAGAGGATTGTCAGAGTCATCTGAAAGGATTAGTAATATCTGATCAAATTCAGAACCCTGGCTTTTATGAACAGTAATAGCAAAAGCCGGTTTTGATTCAGGTAAGTTATCAAGCGGGTAGGAGAGGTATTTATTTCCCCTTCTAAAAAAAACTCTGTATGAATTATTTTTTTTATCAGTTTTTACTTTTAAAACAACACCCATATCACCGTTGAATAGTTCATGCTTGTAATCATTGCGGGTAATCATAATCGGAAGTCCATGGTAGTAAATCCCGGTGGAATTTTTATCGAATTCTTCACGAATCATGGATGTTATGGTTGAATTGATTCCTGTTATTCCGTAGTTTCCGTGATTAAAGAAAGTCAAAATCCTTGATTGTGTGAGCCCTGCAAATAATTCATCAAGGTTATTTTTATTCTCAGTAAGGTCTAAAAAGTCCTCACCTTTGATTTTTATTAAAATTTCAGAATAGCTTAATTTTTCTTTTGATGGTTTTTTCAGATATTGCTGGAGTACCCATGAAAGTATCATTTTATTAAAGTAACGGTATTCCCCGGAGTTTTTGTCTTCCGGCATTATTCTAACGCAGCTGAGTTTACCGCAGGATATCCCTTCCTGGGTAATTGACTGCTTAGGCCAAACTATAGTGGTC
>JAGLSM010000434.1 GCA_023135745.1 Spirochaetota bacterium
TATCTTACATTTTTTTCAAAAAAATCAGGTTCTGCAACTGATGTGATATAAAACTTTCTTTTGCAGGTTGTGCAACAAACTCATGCCGGGTCCAGGAACAGGCCGAGATCTGTTCCTACTAAGATAGGTCCTTCATTGTTCCGAAGAGTATAATAATACTATGAAATAGCGGTTATATATGGAACTCAACTGGGAAATTATTCGTGACGCAGGGATAGGCTTTATCGCCGGATATATACTTGGTTTTCTATTAAAAAAAGCATTTAAGGTGGCTATAGTCCTGATGCTCGGCTTTGTGCTGTTTCAGTTCCTGGTCAATGGGGGTTTACAGGCCGGGAATTTTCCTTCAGTTACACAAATGAGCAAGCACGCCGGTGATTTTCTCGTAGAAAATAAAGATAGAATAATGGCCGTGCAGAAGCAGCTTCAGGTAAATGCTTCAATGGGCTTGGGTTTTTTCATAGGACTTGTTGTCGGTCTGTTTAGAGGTTAGCCTATCTGTATTTTCGGCATCCTGCTCTATAGGCTTTTCTCCATTGATACCTTGAAAATGGTATTCTTTTGCCGTGATTTCTCAGTTTTCTTCTGAAAATAGCAAGAACCTGACGGCCGAGTCTGACTCTGTTGCGCAGTCTTCTAATCCTTCTATGGTCAACAATGTCTTCGTTAAGGCGTCTTAGACTTCGAAGTTCTATTCTCCATCTTCGGAGTCTTCTTCTTAGTATTCTTTTTTCTCTTAATACGGCATTTCTTGACAACCAGCGGGTACTGCGGAGGATCCTTTTTTTGTAATAAACCCGCCCGCAGCTGAAATACAATGATGATACAAAAATAAGAAGTATTATAAGCTGCCATCTCTTTTTATACATGTTAATCCTCCGGTACTGATACAATGCTAAATTGACATAGATTTTTTTAAAATATACAGCATTCTCTGTTTTTTTCAGGTTGTTTTTTAATTTTTAGCATTAACATGATTATTTGTCAATTATTTTAATAAACCCATTGCCTTTTTCACTTCATTTATCGTTTTGGAGGCAATTTTACGGCATTTATCCGCATTTTTTTCTATTATCTCCCATACAAGTTCAGGCTTTTGATTATAGACCTTCCTTTTTTCCCTGATTGGTTTGAGTGTCTCATCTATTGATTCTAGGAGGCGTTTTTTACAGTCAATACAGCCAATACCGGCGGATTTACAGCCTTCGGCTGCCCAATCGATATCCTGTTTTGAAGAAAAAAAGTTATGAAGTGTATAGATGTTGCATTTTTCAGGATCGCCGGGATCTGAGAGTCTCTTTCTGTTTTCGTCGGTCTTCGCGGGAGCAAGTTTCTTCCATATATCTTCTTTTTCTTCAAGGATTCCTATGGCGTTGTTTTTTGATTTGCTCATTTTACCGGAACCGTCGAGTCCCATGATTCTGGCACCCGGTTTTACAAGTTCCTTGGGTTCGGGGAAAATATCACCGTAACGGCTGTTAAAACGTCTGACGATTTCTCTTGCAAGTTCAATATGCTGTACCTGGTCTTCGCCGACGGGCACTGCCTCGGCTTTATATAGAACTATGTCTGCTGTCTGGAGGATGGGGTATGTGAATAATCCGGCATTTACATTTTTTTTGAATTGGGCTGCTTTGTCCTTGAACTGAGTCATGCGTTCCAGATCACCCAGAGATGTCGCGGATGCCAGGATCCATGCCAGTTCGGTATGCTCAGGGACCATGCTCTGCACAAACAGGAGTGATTTATCCGGATC
>JAGLSM010000435.1 GCA_023135745.1 Spirochaetota bacterium
GGCTGCGGTGTAGAGACTTTTGATTGGAAATACTCTTCTGAAGAGGTCGCGTACATTCTTAAGGGTAAAGTGATTGTGTCAACTGACCAAGGTGATGTAATAATCCAAAAAGGTGATTTGGTAACCTTTCCAAAGGGGCTTGCCTGTACATGGAAGGTTGAGGAACCTATTGAAAAGGTGTATACCTTTAGGTAAACTTACTTAAAGCGGAGTTTATTATGTTGACTGATAAAAAGAAAAAGGTGCTTGATTTCTACAACAAAGGACTTGAGCTTTATAAAAAAAGGCTTTTCAAAGAGGCTCTTGATTTTTTTTCTCAGGCCTCAGAAGTTGATCCTGAGGATGGGCCGGCAAAACTGTATGTAACAAGATGCAAAACATACATAAAAACTCCTCCGCCTGCTGACTGGGACGGTGTGTTTGTTATGACATCAAAGTAATTAGTAATTAGTGAGGGATAAGGGCAATGACAAAAAAAGAATTACCTCTGGTACATATAGACTATAATCTTGTTGATACTGCATTCGATTCTTTAACCGATTTTAACGGAGATTTGGTATTTGACTATTCTCTAAAAATAAACGGAAAATTTAAGGGTTCAATAAAGACAGAGGGTTTTTTATACATCGGAGAAAAGGCAGTGGTAGAAGCTGACATTGCAGCAGGAATTGTAATCCTCGGTGGAACTGTTAAGGGGGATATCCTGGCAAAAGATAAAATAGAGATGCTTCCCAGCGGTAAGCTTTACGGTAATCTTGAAACAAGTAAGCTTAAAATCTCTGACGGGGTAGTTTTTGAAGGCAAGTGTAAAATGATAAAAAAGAAGCCGCAGGAAATAGTAGTGGAAAAAAAGCCTGAACCTAAACCTGTAGAAAAAACTCCGGTCAATATCTAAAAATAATTAATTTTTTATTTTTTTATTATTATTAATAAATTATAGAATTCTATAATTTGGATCTATTTGCAAACCTTTAAAAAGAGGTATTATAAAGCATGTATACAGAAATAATGGCAGATTTGGAAAACCTGAAAAAACAGATTCTGGATCGATGGGGGTCTCTTTGACATTGAAGATGGACTCAGTGAAATTGAAAATCTGAAAAAACAGCAGGAAGATCCTGATGTCTGGCAGAATAATGATAAGGCACGGGAAATTGCAATAAAAATAAGCAGACTGGAAAAACGTGTCAATCCCTGGTTAAATTTAAAAACAAAAATCATTGACGGTTTAGCTCTCGCGCAAATGGCAGCCGAAGAAGGCGATAATACTTTTTGTGATGAACTTAATTCTGTCATTAAGGCTGCATCTATTGAGTATGAAACTCTGGATATACAGGATCTCTTTAAAGAGGAACTGGATACATCCAATGTCTATCTTACAATACACCCGGGGGCCGGAGGAACAGAATCCTGCGACTGGGCTGAGATGCTTCTTAGAATGTATTTGAGATGGGCAGAGCGGTTCGGACTTAAATCAAAAATAATCGAGACTCAGTCGGGAGATGAGGCCGGGATAAAAAGCGCTACCGTATTTGTCGAGGGTCCCTATTCCTATGGGTATCTTAAATCAGAGGCAGGGGTTCACCGACTTGTCAGAAAGTCTCCATTTGATTCTGCCAACAGAAGACATACATCGTTTGCGTCTGTTTACTGTAGTCCTGAAGTAACTGACGAGATAGAAGTTGACATCAATCCCTCGGATTTACGCGTTGACACTTTCAGAGCATCAGGTGCCGGAGGACAGCATGTAAATA
>JAGLSM010000436.1 GCA_023135745.1 Spirochaetota bacterium
GGATTGGTGTATTTCCCGCCAGATATGGTGGGGACATCAGATTCCGGCATGGTACATAATAAGCGAAACTGACGGTAAAATTCTCAATGATACTCCATTTGTAGTCGCAAGATCCGAAGAAGAAGCAGCAAAAAAGGCAGAAGAAAAATTTGGAAATAACATAACAATACAGAGAGATCCTGATGTGCTTGATACATGGTTTTCATCCTGGTTATGGCCTTCCTCTACCTTCGGCTGGCCGGACAAAAATGCAGACCTTTCATACTATTACCCGACAAACACATTAGTCACCGACATGGGTATAATATTCTTCTGGGTTGCCAGAATGATAATGGCCGGATACTTCTGTATGGATGAGATCCCTTTCCGGGATGTTTACATTCATGGAACAGTCATGGATGCTGACGGACGCAAGATGAGTAAATCCCTTGGCAACGGCATTGATCCCCTGGATGTGATAAATGAATACGGAGCTGATGCGCTCCGCTACACTATAATTGCAATCACTCCGCAAGGGCAAAATACCCTGCTGTCAATGGATAAATTCAGTATCGGATCAAAATTTGCCAACAAACTATGGAACGCGTCCAGATACATATTGATGAACATCACGGATAATAAAATACCTGCCTTTGATGAAATAAAAAAAGAAGCAGTAGCTTTATGGATAATATCAAAACTCAATGATGCAATAAAAAAATCGCATGAATCAATTCAGACGTACCGTTTCAGTGAAGCACTGTCCCTTGTATCCCATTTTTTCCGGGACGATTTCTGCGACTGGTATATTGAATTTTCAAAACTCTCACTCTATGGAAAGGATAAAGGTAAAAAACAATCTACTCTCAGCATCCTTTTATTTATTCTAAAAAGCTCATTAAAACTCCTTCACCCATTTATCCCTTTTATAACCGAAGAGATTTACCAAAAACTCCCCGGAACAAAAGACAGCATTATGTCATCCGAATATCCAATATCCATTGACATTGAAAAAGACAATAAAGCAGCTGAAGAAATTGAACTGGTTAAAAACCTCATTCACGGTATAAGAAACATCCGAGGCGAAATGAGAGTTCCTCCTGAAAAAAAATGCCTTGTAGTATTTAAAGCAAAATCATCCTCCGTAGAAGATCAGGTTAAAAATAACGAGAAATATCTGTTATCACTTGCAGGTGTCTCGGAAATAAAATACGACAGAAAAGCCGGAAAACCTCAAATGTCCGTCTCAGGTGTCGGAAAGGGTTTTGAATTTTTCATACCACTTGAAGAAATTATTGACCTTGAAGCTGAAAGGCTGCGTCTTGAAAAGGAAGTAAATAAAATAAATAATGAACTCACCAAGGTAAAAGCAAAACTTGCCAATGATAATTTCACCTCAAGAGCTCCTGAACAGATAATTAACAAGGAAAAAGAAAAACAGGCCTATTATGAAGAAACAATTGAAAAACTCGAAAAAAATATGGAAATGATAAAATGAAACCCGTAAGGGAATTTAAGCTTCATGCACCTTTTAAACCATCGGGAGATCAGCCGTCGGCAATATCAAAACTTACCGGGGGATTAAAAAACGGTATGAGCAGACAAACGCTTATCGGCGTTACCGGTTCAGGTAAAACATTTGCAATAGCCAATGTTATAAAAAACCTTCAGAAGCCCGCGCTCATACTTTCGCATAATAAAACACTGGCGGCCCAGCTCTATCGTGAATTCAAGGAATTTTTTCCCGAAAATGCTGTGGAGTATTT
>JAGLSM010000437.1 GCA_023135745.1 Spirochaetota bacterium
TTTTCCATCAGCCTCTGAAGTAGCCAGTTTTTCGACAGTCTCATTAGTAACGTTCAAAAGTGTTTGCATGGTCTTATATTATGATATCAGATTGCTAAATCGGGGCTATCTGATGAAAAGTGGGTATTGTAGAGGTATTTGATCCTGGCTCAAAAACTTCAATTAGACGAGGCAAGACACTTGAAATGAATCTGATCAGGATTAATTTAATTAAAGAGAAGGGCAGAAACCAAATAGCCCGAGATAGGTGGTGAGTTCTATGGAAAACAAGTACTTTTTTGAAAGCTTTTCGGCAGATATGGACGGCTTCGACGGTATGTTCACGGATTTTATCAACAAAAAGTACGTCGATGGCTGGAAATACAAAGACTGCCATTATCATATGGAAGGTAATATGAGACGTGCCTATTGCCTTTTTAAAAAAATGATGTAGCTATATCCTTGGTGGAATATAGCGTAAAGGGGAATCGAGGTAGGATGTGGACTTTGATTCCCTCTTGTTACTTTTAAAATACCAAAACTGTATTGTTAAGATACCTCCTAATATGAGTGATCCTGTTTCTATGAAGCTAAAAGAGGAGAAAAACCTCGTGGAAAGAAGGAAGCATTCTGTTTTTTTCGCCTAGCCTGCGAATCATTAACACTTTGCGCATGAAGGAGAAATGAAATGAGTTATGGGAAAGAGGAGCTTAAAAGGAAGCTTTTAGACATGTACCCCGAGATCAAAACTTACGGACTTTCCACGGGTCTCGATTTTGATGAAGAGAAAAATGCCTGGGTCGTTAGTTTTGCGAAAGGAGAGCACAAGCGCCATGCATTTCTCGACAAAAAGGATGCCGATGCGTGCCTTGAAGGGAATGCATGCATATATCTAGGTGTTCTGATCGCCCAGTATATCAAGGATCTCGAAGCAGAAATAACCTGAACAAAGAGAAAGAAGATCACGATTCATTAGGTACTTTATTTACATATATGGTATTGAAATCAATGGGTTAGGTTCGAAAGAATCTGGCCCTTTTTATATTCCATCCTCCTTGACAGGCCAAGGAATGAGGTTAATATCTAGTAATAAGGTATGATTTAAGCACTTGAAAAAAAATAGATGAATTCAGAGGTTTCCCACCATTCTTGAGGAATAAGATGCGAGTCAGAGCGCACTCAAACTATCAACATAGAATTAAATTAACTGAAGGCATGTTGAATAGATTTTTCAAAAACATCTTTCCGGGGAAGATCTCTGAGCTTTCCTTGAACAGGGGACTCTCGTACACATTGGTCTATAATCTAACCCATGGACGGATTCGCACTCTTTCTGCGCGGGATTACAAAATCATATTCGGAGAAGATCCGCCTTTACAGGAGACTGAACGGGTGGAAGGCGAATATTTCAGGAGAATGGTGAAATTATGGCTATTCCTGAACGACAATATCACTGAGGCAGGTCTTTACCGGGAATTCTACCCCAGCAAAGAATTCAGCAGGGTGGACTATAGAATCTTTAGTGGAGACGTGAAAACAATCCCGAACAGATTAGAGAAAATCATGGAAAATAAATTTTTTGATCAGGGGTTTGATAAATCGGAAATTAAACAATATTTTGAAGAACTTGACTTAACAGGCTATAATAATAGATTTTTTTATGAGGATATAAAACCAACTTTAAATTATTTAAAGAAAAATATAGATGTTCATCCTGGTCGCATCTTAAACCAGTTTCCGGCACGGTAT
>JAGLSM010000438.1 GCA_023135745.1 Spirochaetota bacterium
AAAACTTTACTGCAAAAAAGGAAAGAAGCTTTTTGTTTTAGTTAAAAAAATGAGAGGGTAAAAAATGTAAAGAATTTACACCCCAGGCGGAGATTCAATTAGCAAGACATATCCATCTTTAACGAGTTCTCCAATTTGAGCTGAATAACTATATCCTGAAGCAAGAAAAAGCCCCTCATTTGAAAGGGGCTTTTAATTTATGTAGTACAGCTTTATCTTACTTTCCTAATATTTAAAAACGAATAAAACCGTGTGCCGGATTTAAATTTATATGTGTTGGCACTGCTGCTATAACGGCATCCACATTTTCTTTTTACCCACTTTTTTGCGTTCCGTTTTGCCCCTGATTTTGTTCGAGCTCTGGTATAATACCATTTTGGCCAACCACGAACATTTTTTACAGTATACTTATAACCACCAAATTTAAATCGCCAGAGTTTTTTTCGCCCCCTCTTTTTGAGGACTTTGGCTCCACCATGATATACATAACGACGTTTTTTACTTCTTCCAAAACTTGCTATTCTTGCTTTTTTTTCTGCACGTCTAAAAGCAATCTTTTTTACCCGGGCCCATGCTGTAAAAAATTTTGGCCAACCATTAAGCGATACCCATTTAACCTCTTGACAATAAACTTTCATCTTCCATCTTTTTTTTCCTGCATAGAGCTTTTTGGATTGTACGAAAGAAAATACAATACAAAGAATTAAAAGCCCCCTTAACATAAGGTAACGAAAATTTTTCATATTTTTACCTCCTTAAAAAAGCCTCACTGATAATCGATAAATTTAATATCAGTAAGATCTTTCATTAATATTGCTTACATTCTATATCAAACTTAAGACCTTCACAATAATTATTTCACATTATTTCTAAAAATAAGAGATGCGGCATGAACCGTTTTAGAAGAGATTTAGAATTTACAAGAATATGCACAAGAACGTCATAAGGTAGTAAATGAGTATAAATAAATAAGTCTGGTCTCTGACAATAAAAAATGATATTCTTTTGAAAAGGAAAATATATGAATACTAATGATATCCTACGAAGAATACGCTATGTTTTTGATTTTAAAGATGATAGTGTGATTGAAATTTTCGCTCTTGGAAAATGCATCATTGATAAAAATTCCCTTCTCTCAATTCTTAAAAAAGAAGATGATGAAGGGTATCAAGAATGCTCCTATGATCAACTCGAACAATTTCTTGATGGTCTTATTATTTATAGAAGAGGTAAAAAAGAAAATGGACCGCCTGTACCTAAAGTACTCTTGAGTAATAATGTCATTCTGAAAAAACTCCGAATCGCCCTTGAATTCAAAGAAGAGGATATGATAAGCATTTTCAAATTGGCCGATTTCCCTCTTTCAAAAGCGGAAATATCAGCTTTATTTAGGAGAAAAGGGCATTCAAATTTTAAAAAATGTGGTGATCAGATCCTACGCAATTTTTTAAATGGGCTTACTAAACGCTATCGAGACAAATAAGATGATTATCCTTATTCCGTTTGATCTTTTTTGTCTCTTGCAAAGACGCCAAGGTTTTATCTTGAGTTTTTATAACTCTCACACTTACTGCAAATATAATGTCTCTATTGTTGTTGATTCATCCATAACAAGACGCATTGTAGTATCAGAAGTTGAAGTAAATTCATTAGTCGAACTTCCTCCTGCCGCATCGTTAAGAACCAGTGTATATGTATCAACTCCAAAAAATTCTTCAACCGAAT
>JAGLSM010000439.1 GCA_023135745.1 Spirochaetota bacterium
AGAATTTACACCCCAGGGATAGGGGATAGGGGATAGGGGATAGGGGATAGGGGATAGGTCCGGCGATTGTTTTTTTTACTTTCTTAATATAGTCAATCTGTGTCAGAAAAATCTTAACCAATTCTCGGTGTTATTTCTCCTGCTTTACTTAGCAGATATTTTACCCAGTTGAAGAATTTCTTTGTTTCATGTTCGAGCTCACTCTCAATTAATTCCGGGTGTTCTTTTTTAAGGTGCTCATGGATAGCAGCCATTTCACCACCGTCAAGCCATATCAGTGAACAGTCTTCGCATACTTCTATTTCAATGTTGGAGTCCCATTCGTAATCCGTGCATTTCATTGTTTTACCGCAGGAGGGACATTTTCTGGAATCCTTATTTTTTTTGGATGTTTTCTCCGGTTTGGTTAATAGAGTTGACAGATGCCTGTCATTTTCTTTCTGAAGTTCTATAAAATCGTTTGTAGATATAAGCAGTCCCGAGCATGAGATGCACCTGTGAAGCTGCTGGTTTTCGTGTTTGATCAAGCCTAAGGCTTCGTCTTTACATACTGGACAGTTCATAAGATTCCCCTATAATTTAAGATTGTAGTTCATTATATCAGAAATGTTTGAGGAATGCCAGCTCTTTCTACATATAACGGGTTAGGTATCAGGTACACCTGCTATTTACCCAACACACCTACACTAAATAGAACTGTTCAAAGCGTGTGATACGTTTGGCGTCGCTTGCATGCCCGTGTTATACGCAATTTCATATATAAAAGAAGAAATTAAAACTATTTGTGCTAACATATTCAAATAGTTCTTTTCAAAATAGGCTTCAATTTATTATTGTATTCAGAATCGATCTTTGCAGTGGTTTTATAAATGACTGCTCTGAATCTTTTAATATCATGGTTTGTTATATCGACCCCTTTCCCTAGACTATATCTTCTTCCGCCAATTTCTTTTGATAATTCGATGCCGACTTTCTTGTTATTGTGTATTATAACATTACGCAAAAGAAACATTTCTTTTAAGCTTTTTTCCTGATTAATTCTAAAACCTCTATCAATCAGAAAATCTATCCATCCAGAAATTGAATCATACATTAATTCTCTAACTCTGAGATCGACTAATTTTTCTAAAGTGTTTCCTTCTATGATTGAATCAACTAATTGATAATCTTTCAGAGTAGATTTATTAGATTTTAAGCTATTAGGTATTTGTTTTAAATAGCTTCTAATAATATCATTCACATATCCCTCAACTAATATTGCATAGGTGATAAGTAATTGTTCTCTAGCCAATTTTGGGACATTCTTTACAACTTGTAATTGTATTTTAAGAGAAGATCTTATGAATCCTAATTCGCGCTTAGTTAAATCAATATATACCCCTTTCTCTTTTTCAGATATAGCATTTAAAGCTTGAATAGCTTTTTTAAATTTATCTGCTTGAAGAATCTTATTAGCACTCTCTAATCCAGTTTTGGCAAGTATTTGAATAATTTGGGTTTCATTGTGAAGAGCTCCATAAACAGCCGCGCGATATACTTCTTCTGCTGTTTTTAAATTTATATTTAGTTGGGTAAAAGGACTTTGCTTAAGTGAGTTCCAATTTAGCATTTTCTTATTATTTCCCATATTCTTTATTGACAGCTAAAGAGCATTATATTTCTTTTGTATTACTCAAAAATCTTAATACTACATAACATTTTAATATACAGATTTCTAC
>JAGLSM010000044.1 GCA_023135745.1 Spirochaetota bacterium
AATTAGTTAACGGAAGAAGTATTTCAATTTTAAAAAATAAAATAATAAAAGTCATTGTAGATGTTTTAAAAAAAGAGGCCGAGCAGGTAAATGAAGAATTTTTCAAATTCATTAAGACAGGGATTCCCTTTATTGCTTTGAAATACGCAATGACACTTGATGGAAAAATTTCATCTGACAGCGGAAGCTCTAAACGGATAACAAATTCTGAGTCAAGAGACTATGAACAGTTATTAAGAAAACAATACAATTCAATATTGGTGGGGCGGAACACTATTAATCTTGATAATCCTCTTTTAGACTGCAGGTTAAATGCGATAGACAAGAGTTATCAGCCTGTACGTATCATTATAGCGAAGAGCGGAAACTTTGAAAAAAACAGAAAAGTATTTAAAGGTAATCTGAAAACTTTTATTTTTACCACTAAAAAAGGAAGAGAAAAGATTGAGAAGGATCATAAACTTGGGGGAAATTTAAATATACATACTCCGGAAAATGCTGCTTTTAATCTTGAATACATAGTAAAAGAAATAGGGAAATTATCTATTGTTTCAGTTTTGGTAGAGGGTGGATCTTTTACTATTACAGAATTTTTGAAATCGGGATTTGTGGATAAAATATTTGTATTTATAGCTCCAAAAATAATTGGAGGAAAGATATATTCTCCAGTTAAATCTATTGGTATTAACAAAATGAATGACGCAATTTTATTTAGAGGAAAATGGCATAATTTCAGTACTGATGTGTGTTTTGAAGGATATATTAATGAATGATCCTGAAATTTATTTGAACAAAGCAAAAGAACATTTTAATTCAGCTGTCAGTTTGATAAATAACGGTAAATTAACAAGAGCGCATAGACAGCTTCAGATTGCTGAAGAATTCGGTTATTCAAAAAAAGATACTATGATGTATTTTGGTTTAATCAAAAATTATGAAAATAAATTAAAAGACGCGCTTGATTTTTTTAATAAAGCAAAAGAGGAATCAGGTAAAAATTGTGAAATACATTATTACCTTGGGCATATATATAAGGATATTGGAAAAGAAGACCTGGCTGTAGAAAATTATAAAGTAATACTTCGTGAATCAAAAAATATTTTATTAAAAGCTTTATCGTTAAGAGAAATACGGTCTTTTAGAAAGGTTAACCCAGAATCATTTCAAAAACTTATACTACTTTGTTTGAGAAATTTCACAAAGAAAAAGCTTACATTTCTTGATAAAAGGGCATTTGCAATTATCGAATTATTAAAAGGGAATGTAAACAAATCATTTTATTTAACCCGGGAACTTATTAAAAAAAACGGGAACTATATTGAATTATTTAGAGATTTTTCATCACTTTTGTTAAAAATGAAAAATTACTCTATGGCTGTATCCGTTCTAAAGGGCGGCTTGAGAAAAATCCCAAGAGATAGAGAAATGATATGGGACTTGGCAAAAGTCCTTTTTAAAATGAAAAATTATTCGGAAAGTCTTAATATTCTATTATCTTTTGAAGCTGCAGGGTTTAAATGCCCTGAGATGTACTATAATATTTCGTGCATTCATTTGAAGAATGGTCATAATGTTGCTGCAATAAAAGCTTTAAAAAAATCAATTAACCTTGATCAAAAATACTTTCCTTCCTTATTTAATCTTGCTGTAATTTATCACGAAAGCGGAAATTTGGATATTGCTCAGGAGTTTTATGAAAAGGCTTATATCTCGGAACCTGAAAATTATGAATTACTTTATAATCTTGGGATGCTGTTTTTTGAAATTGGAGATTTCTCTTCATCAATCAGAATGCTTAATAAGTGTTTTAAGATCAATCCTGATTTCAAAAAGGCAAAAGAGAATCTATTTTTTGTAACAATGGCTAAACTTTGTTTTCCGGGTGAAGGCCCGGAAGAAAAAAAGCACATGCGCAAGAGATACTATATACTGGGCGGACTTGCATTTTCCGTGGTAATGCTGTTTACAATATTTAAGGGGCTTTTACAGTGAAATCAAAAGTCAGTATGTTGGGTATTAGTAAAATAATCAATGATGAATTTAATGAATTTGATTCTGATCGAATACCGGGAGAAAAATTTAAAAAGACAATATCTGTAATGATGGAATTGGAAGATGAAATAATAATTGATATAGTAAAAGGTGTTTTATTAAGGATAAATGAATATATAAATATTAAATATATAACAATGATTCTTGATTCTATGGCTAAATATTTTAAAAATAACATGCTTTTTTTTATAGATGATTTAAATACAATGCTTGAAATTTTATTTTCTATAAAAGATATAAAAAGAGCATTAATTCTTCTTGAAATAATAGGTGAAATGGGTGATTCTAGAACAAGTTCAATAATTAAGTATTATACTGAACATATACAAAATAATAAAACTACATCTAACCTTATAAGGATTAGATGCAAAATTGACAAGCGTCTGAGATATTATCTTAAGCGACTGAATGCTGCTGAAATTCATAATAATGTTTCATATAAAACAAATTGGCGGGATGAACTAAAATGAAACAAAAAGATTTAAAGCATTACAAAAGGAAGCTATATAATTATTTAAGAAGATTAAAAGATGAAATTCTTTTCAGAATAATATCAATTACAGTTGGATTAATAGTTATATCTTCATTTGTTGTATATCTACTGGAACGTGATACTGGAAGTGAAGGTCTTAAAAATTTGGGGAATTCCTTGTGGTATGTAATAGTAACCATGAGCTCAACAGGATATGGTGATGTAATACCAAAACATCCTGAAGGGAAGATATTCGGTGTTATTATAATCCTTATTGGTGTCGTAATAACTGCGTTTATTTCAGGTATAATCGCTTCAGTATTTGTTGATAAAAGATTAAAGGAGGGAAAAGGTTTGAAAGAAGTAAAATGGAGAAATCATGTAATTCTTTGCGGATGGAATGATAATACAAAAGAAGTTCTTGAAAGTTTGATTATAAATAAGAATCTTGAGAAGGAAGATGTTGTTCTGGTTAATAATCTGGATGAGACGGAAATCAGTCAGCTAATATATAATTATAACGAATTAAGAATAAAATTTGTAAAAGGTGATCATGTAAATGAAAATATCTTAAAAAGAGCGGGGATTTTAAATGCTTCTTCTGTAATAATAGTTCCGGATAATTCTGGAACAAATACTTTGCAGAATGCTGATGAAAGAACAATTCTTTCTGCAATGGCAATAAAGAGCATGAATCCCAATATAAAAACCTGTACGCAGATATTAAAAAAGAAGAATGAGATACATTTAAAACGTGCAGAAATAGATGAGATAATTATTTCAGGTGAGTTTTCAGGCTATTTGATATCAAACGCGGCTACTTCTCCGGGAATTCTGCAATTGGTTAAAGAACTTCTAAATTATAATTACGGACATACTATAACTAAGAATAACATACCAAAAGCATATATTGGAAAAACCTTCGATGAACTATCAAAATATTTTATAACAAAAAAAGAATCTATTTTAATTGGAGTTTTAACCGAAGAAAAAGACTTTTCCCTCAATGATATGCTGTCCGACGATTATTCGGCAATCGACGCGTTTATAAAGAGAAAATTTGAGGAATCAGAGCAATCATTTTTTGAAGGTGAAAAAATGAGGTACAATATAAAAATAAATCCGGGTCTTGAATATACAATATTGGATACTGATGTTGCATTTGTAATAACTCAGAATGTTGAATCGCTAAGCTTTGAAGGAGTCAATTAATGGGCCCGATTAAAAAAAATATAACAAAAAAAACAACTAAAAAAAATCCGGTAAAAAAATCAACAAAAACTACGATGAAGGATTTGAAATTCTTTAAAAAAGTAGCATTATTGGAACATCTTTCAGATGATGATATAAGAAAAGTATTTGATATTACAGTAAAAAGGCATTTTCGCAAGGGCAATGTTATTATGAGGGAAGGTGAAAATGGCGAGACAATGTATTTATTTTATGAAGGCCGTGTAGAAGTCCTGAATGCATTAACATTAAGAATAGGCAAATCAGGTTTTGAAGAAACTGAGAAATCCATGGTTAAACTTGACGCAAAATTTGTGGGATTCTTTGGAGAGATGGCTTTGCTTCAAGACGCGCCAAGGTCTGCAACAATAACAGCAGATTCAGATTGTATTTTATATGAATTATCAAAACAGGATTTCAGAGATTTATGTAAAAAAAATCCCCGGTTAGGTTATAAACTAGTCTCAAAAATGGCGGAAGTATTAAGCGGGAGAATCAGGCGTTCTAATAAGGATATCTTAAAGCTGACAACTGCTCTTTCTATTGCATTGTCAAGATAAAGTTGGAAAGTTATTATTAAGTTTATCGATAAGTTTGTCTTTTAAATTCCTGGATGCAAAGGCTGCATTAATCGAATTTAAATTAAACTTTTTAAAATCCTCAAGAGAAAAGCTGAATGTTTGAGCTGCAAGAGTATAATCATCAATCAGGTTTTTTTGCTGGACTTGAGGATCATCTGAATTAAGAGTAATATTAAGTCCCTTTTTATAAAATATTGGAAAAGGATGTTTATCAATTGATTTAATTGTGCCTGTTAAAAGGTTACTGGAAAGGCATAGTTCAAGTGTGACATTTTTTTCTACAAGTTTATCCATTAGCTTTTTATCTTCAACAGATCGTATTCCATGACCTATACGCTTTGCTTCCAGCTGATCCACAGCAATCTCAACACTCTCAGGCCCTGCAGCTTCTCCTGCATGTATTGTTGCGCGTAGACCGGTTTTTTCGTATAGTCCCTGAAACGTTGATTTGAAAAGCTCAGGAGGGTAGTGAATTTCATCTCCTGCCAGATCAACACCAAGGATTCCATTATCGTGATATTTACTGCATTTTTTAATAAGTTTGCTCATTTGATCAGGATTCAGTTTATCCCTGCTCATTGTAACAATAAACGCTACATCAACATTAAATTTTTCTCCGGCTTTTTTTGAACCTTCAATAACTGCTTCAATAACTGCTTCAGCTGAGAAACCTGTTTCCCGCATAAAATGTTCGGGTGAGAATCTCATTTCATAATATATTACATTTTCTTTTGCAATATCTTCTACAGATTCAAATGCAAGTCGTTTTGGATCTTCAAGTGTAGAGTACCAATCAGCTCTGAATTTAGAAAGGAAGGTTAGAAAATCTTTTGGATCATTATTAGTCATTTGATTAATTTGTCTGAATGTATCGAGATTATCAAGGGGAAGTGAATTGAGTTTGCGTTTTTTCGCCATTTCCAGAAGTGTTTCAATTCGAAAACTGCCTTCAAGATGGCGGTGTAGTTCAATTTTTGGTATATTTTTAATCACTTTTTTTTCGAGCAAAAAAAGATCCTTTCAAAGTACAAAACACGCAAACAAAGATAAAAATAATCCTCTATATATTATCGTATATAGATTAATAAATCTTTACTATCTTTGAAGAAATTAAGGGATTATTTTATATCACAAAAAAATTTATAGTTCACAGAAAACAGTGACACAAAATAACGGGGTTTCGGGAGAATAAACAGCACCTTATTTTTGATATTTTACAAGGTTACCGACTATATCAATTGAGTAGCCGTGTACTTTAAAGGTTGCAACTGTTATACTTAAAGGAAGCCGGTATTTATCATCTGTCATTAATATCTTAACGCCCTGTCCTCCAAGCTGATTGTACTTAAGCGTTTTAATTTTTCGATTACTTAATAAAATATCTTTACCTTTTTTAACAAGTATTTTTGCTTTTTTAATTCCTCCCTTGTCTATAAGGTAATCAATATTAATAAGTTTTCCGTGAGATGATTTTATTGATCTTACGAAGTATATAAGAGATAAAATTCCCAGAGTCGGATGTTTAAGTTTAAAATGCCTGCCTTTTTTATTTCTTTTATCATAGTAAACTGCGGTTTTATTTTTTTGATTAATATAAATAGTGACTTTATTTCTCCATCCTCCTTCCCGAATATTTTTAAAGATTTTAACGGGTAGAAGCGTTACTGGATCCATCCAGACATGGATAATATCATGAAGTACATAAATGTGACTTATTGACGGAGTTGATTTGGTATCGGCAACCGCATAGAGGTATTTTTTGCCATTCAATGTTTTGTAACCTTTTAGAGTCATGGTTTGGTTTCCTACATGAATCCCAAAGACTTTAATTTTAAAACGAATCGATTCTCCGGGTTTAAAGGGGTGAGAGAAAATTGAAGCAGCAGCAGTGGAAAATAATAGAATTAATAATGATAAAAGTTTTAATTTCATTTTGTCCCTCATAAAAATAGTTTTCATCTTTATAAACACCGGTTTTGTAAAAACACACTTAATCATTTAATACTATATAATCAATTAACGGCTTTTCAAGAAAAACCTTTTAAACATGGAAAAATACAATAAAAATTACGATCTTTCATACCCTAAACAATTCTATACAAAATAAAAAGAGGGTATAATGGCAACCATACATCCGTTTAAGGGGCTTAGACCCGAAAAAAATATGGCTGAGAAAATTACATGTCTTCCGTATGACGTTATCAGTACGGAAGAAGCACGCGAAATAGGAAAGGCCAATAAAAAAAGTTTTTTGCATGTAATTAAGCCGGAAATTGATCTTAATCATGATGTAGATTTATACTCGGATGAAGTATATAAAAAAGGCCGTGAGAATTTGGATAATCTAATTAAGCTTGGAAATCTTATTCAGGATGAAGAGGCTTCTTTGTACGTATATTCCCAAATTATGGGTGACCACAAACAAACCGGAATAGTAGCATGCTGCGCCGTGGAAGAATATCTGGATAATACAATCAGAAAACACGAACAGACAAGAAAGGCCAAGGAGGATGACAGAACAAAGCATGTTGATGCTTTAAACGCAAATACCGGCCCTGTATTTTTAACCTATATGGCTGATCCTGATATTGATCTCTTAATTAAAAGGTTAACTAAAAATAAACCCGAATATGATTTTACTGCGGAGAACGGAGTTCAGCACATCTTTCACATAGTGAATGATCAAGATGATATAAAGGCTCTGGTTGAACTATTTAAAGATATAAATATTTTGTATATTGCGGATGGACATCATCGAAGTGCTTCAGCCGCAAGAGTATATGAGAAGAGAAGAGAAGATGATGATTACAAAGATAAAACTGAATTCAAATATTTTTTATCTGTTCTTTTTCCTCATAATCAAATGCAAATTCTTCCTTACAACAGGGTAGTAAGAGATTTAAACAGTATGGATCAAAATACTTTTTTAAAAAAAGTATCAGAGAAATTTTTCATTGAAAAAATGGAAGAAACGGATAATAAAACTCCTTTAAAAAGATCTTCTTTTACAATGTATTTAAAAGGAACCTGGTACCTTTTGAAATACAAGAAGAATTTATCAGAGGACCCGCTGAAAGGACTGGATGTTTCAATTATGCAGGACTATCTACTTGATCCTGTTCTTGGCATTAAAGACCCCAGTATCGATTCGAGGATTGATTTTATAGGAGGGGTACACGGGAGCAGAGGGCTTGAGCGGGCTGTTGATTCAGGAGATTTTATTGTTGCTTTTAATCTATATCCAACCTCAATACTTGATTTAATTAATGTTGCAGAAGTCAGGAAATTCATGCCTCCAAAATCAACCTGGTTTGAACCCAAGCTGCATAGCGGTATAATAACTCATTTATTGTCCGACTGATTTTTTTTTCTCAGATCAACTCGCGAGAAAACCATCAGGCATTCTTCAAGTAATTTCCTGGCTTCAACTATTCTCATTTTACCAAGGACTTCGTCTGAATAACGGCTTAGATAAAAAACGTCTGTAAGAGCCCTGGCAGGTTCCTCAATTTCCCCAACTTGTGAAACAACCTTCGCCATATACTCATTAGGTGTAAAACCGCGGCCGAAATTAATTTCTCTTTTTTCACCGGCCTTAATAAAAGAAAGATAAATGTTAATTATATTAAGTATTTCTTCTTTTTTTTCCGGAGAAAATTTTTGGGAAGTAGTAAAAAAACGTCTTAACTCTTTACGCCGTATTTCATCCTTTTTTTCTTCTTTTTTTCTGCTGAACAGTTTTGAAAAAATTGACCTGAAAATCCTGTAAATAAAATTGTTTACTTTAATCATTTTAAGAAATAATTCCCAAAACAAAACAAGAATATGAAGGCTTTTTGGTATCCGTTTATATCCGTATTTTTTCCGTATGATACCGCCGATTATAGCAAGGATGACAAAAAGGATAAATAAGGCAAGTAAAATATATGCCATATTCTTAAGTTCGTTTCTGAATTGACTTACTTCAGTTTGACTAACCGTTATGTTGGTGCGCGCCTGACTGCTGCTTTGAAGATTTGTATTTGATTGTGAAGTAGCAAGTCTTTGTCTGTCGCTTCCTACAAGAGCATAGTAGGCGTATTTAATTCCTTTGCCGATACTGTCAACCGGAAGAAGAGGATAGGTTTTTGGTAATGTCATTGAGATGCCAAGTGAAATCACAAAAAAAACAACAGATATTATCAGCCAGTTGGAAAAAAACCGGGTTTTTACCTGAATAGACTTGGTTATGAGATTTGTATAAATTTCATATTTGTATAAATTTGTATAAAGGAATAAAAGAGCTAGAAAGGATAAAATAGAAACCAGAAATTGGATAGTATCAACTTGGCGCGTAAATATCCAATTAATAGAACAAGAAAGTAGAGTGATAAATGAAAGTGAAAAAGCTCTTTGTTTAACAATTCGGGTTGACTTTGAGACACTTTTACCCTGTAAAAAACTAGCGGCCCATTTATCAAAATCATGGCCCAGATCGATTTTCATTCTGGGAATTAGATTAGGTATTTCAAGATCCCGAGCGTAATTGATCATTACCCGCCATGAAAAAAAAGCAATGACACCTGAAATTGGAATATGATAGTGTTTTGTTACTAGTAGACTGAAACTTGAACTTATGAGTTTTGAAATTTGCACATCAAAAATACGGAAGCTAAGCAGAATCCAAAATGTAAAAAGTATTAGAAATTCGATTGTTCTTGCTTTTAGTTTTGAAATGGATTTGCTGAAAAACATTGTTGTATAGTAACCTGAAACTGCAAAAGGAAGCGAAAACAGGATATAAAGAAGCGGAGATGGTCCTGAGGCTACCTTGTACAGCATATAACCGGCAGAGAAAATAAGAGCAATATATAAATAGATCAAAAGAGCCGGTTGAAGAATTTTTTCTTCCCAGAGAAGATATTTTTTTTCCTTATTCATTAATTAACTCCAAATTCAGGATTCCTTCTCCACGTTTAACAAAGAATACCTGAATACCCAGGTCTCCTACCTTATAAGACTTTTTGGCAATTGGTCCATAAATAAAGACTGAAATATCAAAACCCATTTCTTTTAAAATAAGAATTTTATTGGAAAGTTCATCAGTTAAATCAGGAGTAATAATAATTATTACAGAGCCTCCTGTAAGA
>JAGLSM010000440.1 GCA_023135745.1 Spirochaetota bacterium
AATATCTCTGCCGGTTCTATATTTACTACTAATGCATCACCATCTCCGGCTTCACAGGATATACCTGCCGGTGAATCAAGGCAGTTTATCTGGCAATTTGTTTCATTGACAGGGACATCGGGACTGTCGGCTCTTTTTTCAGTAAGAGCCGTTGGTTACGATGTAAATTCAGGAGATGTAATGTATACTCCTCTTGAATCCCGTCAGGTAGTTGTTATAAGTTCATTAAGTACACATTTACTAATGGATGCGTCTCTTAATGAAGAAACAACAACAGTTGAGGGGGCGGAAAAACTTATTTTTACATTAAATCTAAGTAATGATGCCAATTCTTCCCTTCCTGATTATCAGTTAAGGAGTATCGAATTTAATCTGGAGGATAACCTGGGGACACCTTTGATCCCTTCACAGGTTCTTTCTGCTCTTAGAGTTAAGTATAATGAAACCACTATTGCGCAGAATTTAGCGCCTCTTTCAACCGGAAGTACAATCACTATTGATTTATCATCGAATCCTATTCTCATACCAAGCGGGGCTCTAACCAATTTACAGATTTATGGAGTTATTGCAAACCCATCATCTGTTCAGGCATTTAAACTTTCCATTCTGGATGCTTCCAAGGTTAATGTTACTGTAGGATCAAACATTCTGAATCCTGTTTCAATTGTAGATATAGTAGGAAGACCTTTAGCATTGCTGAAATCAGGTGTGATTGTTATAAAGAGCAGGAATTTTAAATCATCATTGTCAAGTTATCCTAACCCGTTTTCACCTTCAAGAGGAAATGCAAAAATTGATTTCTATCTTGCGGATCCGGCCAGGGTAACTATTAAACTTTTTACTGTAACCGGAGGTCACGTATTAACTCTTGTTGAAAATAAAGACTATAATTCCGGTTTAAATACAGAGTTGTGGTCAGGGATTAATGGAAGAGGCAGGGGTGTTAGAAACGGTGTATATTTCTGTATAATTAAAAATGAAACGACCGGCGAAGAGGGTGTTGTAAAGGTAGCGGTAATGAAATGATGAAAAAAATATTTTTAATAACAATTTTATTCCTATTTACTGCTTCTATTTATGCGGAAGGTAACGCGGGAACAGAAGATATATTCAATTTTGGAGCAGGGGCAAAGGCTCTTGCTTTAGGAAGAACATTTGTAGCTTTAAGTGACGATGTCAGTGCTATTTACTGGAATCCTGCGGGTCTGTTTAATCTAAATAAAAAAACGGTTTCTATTTTTTATTCAAAACTTTTTTATGATACTTTTTACGGTTTTCTTGGATACGTTCATCCGACTGCTGATTACGGAACCCTGGGAATTGCTGTTCTTTCTCTTTATACCGGAGGGATTGCGGCTTATGATAATGATGGTTTTTATATTAATGACTTTTCTAATACAAAGATGAAAATTCTTGTAGGATATGCCAATAAACTTCCGTGGATTCCTCTTGTACTGGGTCTGAATTTTAAAATGAATATATCTTCCTTAAATAATGAATCTGCTACAGCTGTCAATATGGATATTGGTCTTCAATATAACCTGCTTAAACCTGACCTTAAGGCTATTGCTCTAAGCGGGCATAAGTCAATTGATGATGAATTTGTCCTGGGCCTAGTTTTTAAAAATATCTTTTTTAAGACAGGTACTCGTTTAAATCTTGAAGAGGATGAAGAGAATTTTGAAATAAAGATTGGCGGAACATATCTTCATTGGAT
>JAGLSM010000441.1 GCA_023135745.1 Spirochaetota bacterium
GAATTAATGATAAAATAAGACGTATGCTTGAAAAGCTGGACAGGCTCAGAAGAAGGATACGTGAGAAAAAACAGGGCATTTCTATAAAGCTGAAACAACAGAAGGATGATGACAGATCATCGGATGACAACCGTTTAACAAAAAAGGATCTTGATGATCTTAAAAAACTCAGGCAGGACCTTCAGCGTCAGAAAAAGAAAGATGGAAACAATAACAACAATAATAAGGCCCTTTCTGCCAGGGACCTTTCCATGCGTCATTACAAAATGGGACGTTATTACCTTTTAAAAGGGCGGCTTGACCAGGCTAAGCGTGAATTTAACAAATCTCTTCAGTATGATCCTGATAATTCCGGGTCATATTCTTACAGAGGTACAGTTAATCTGCGTCAGAAAAATTTCAGTCCGGCATTAAATGATTCGGATAGTGCTTTACAGCGTAATCAGAAAGACGGCAACGCGTATTTTACAAAAGGTGAAATTTATTTTAAGAAAAAGCAGGATGATGATGCTATCAGGAATTACAGAAAATCTGTAACTTATGCGCCTAACAACGCGATGGCTCATTACAGATTAGGAATTCTGAATTACTTAAAGAAAAGATACGCGCCGGCAAGAAATTCATTCAGACTGGCGGTGCAGTACGACAGCCGTTTTTATAAGGCATACTATAATTTGGGTCTTTCTAATGAAAAATTGAGGAATTACGGAGCGGCCAAAAGAGCATATCAAAGAGCAGTAAGAATTAAAAGAAATTATTATAAACCTACTTTGAATCTTGCTAAACTCAACTATTTGTCAAAAAATTACTGGGCTGCAAAGTCAGGATTCTTAAAAGTTCTTAGACTAAGCCCTAATAATTACAAGGCTAATCTGTATCTCGGATTGATAAATGACGCTATTGGGAAATTTTCTGTTGCCCTTAGATACTATAAAAAGGTTTTGGGAATTAATCCTGCGGAGTATACTGCGGCATATAATCTTGGACGCATGTATAGTAAACTTCGTCAGTATTTCAACGCGGTGTCTTCATATAAGAAAGCTCTTAAGTTAAGACCAACCAGTGCTGATGCTAATTATAATCTAGGTAAAACTTACATTGATATGGGGCAGGGTATGGCTGGATTGATATATCTTAAAAAGGCCTTCAATTCAAAACCTGGAGACGTTGAGATTAATATTGCTCTCTCAAAGGCGTATCGGCTTCAGGGAAATGTTGAAAACGCAATGAAACATATTCAATTAGCGCTGCAGAGAAACAGCAGGAGTCATAAAGCATATATAAGCCAGGGGCTGCTTCTCGCGAGTCAGAAGCTTTACAATGAAGCAATCAAAAGCTATCAAAAAGCTCTGGAGCTATCACCTACAGATGCTGATGGACGTTTTAATCTTGCGGAGGCTTATCGTTTGTCAAAGAGTTATGATAACGCGATTAAGGAATACGATAAGGTTATCAGGGTTAATTCAAGATATGGACTTGCCTATCAGCGTATGGGAGAAGTATATCTGCTTCAGAATAAAAGGATAAATGCAAAAGCTATTTTTGAGCGGCTTCTTCAGAAGCTTCCTGCCTTTTACAACAAGGCAAAAATAAATTCATATCTGGATAAGCTTAGATAAGGTATATATTTTACGAGCTTTTTGCGCTGTACGCGCAAAAAGTTCGTATGGATAATTTAGGTGCGAAATCGTTGCACAACCCTATTTTTTTGA
>JAGLSM010000442.1 GCA_023135745.1 Spirochaetota bacterium
ATTATTTTTGAGTTACCCTTCCCTTTGAGGGAAGGGATAGGGTTAGGTTGAAACAAATAACATTCAAGGAAAGACACGGGAATACTATGAAAAAAACCTTATATGTAATAGACGGATTTGGAGTGATATTCAGGGCCTATTATGCTTTTATAAACAGACCTCTTGTAAACAGTCGTGGAGAGAATACAAGCGCTGTATTTGGTTTTTTCAGGATGATTTTTAAAATTATAAAGGAATACAAGCCTGAAAATTTGGTAATTGCTCTGGACAGCAGGGGTGATACATTCCGTCATAAAATGTATCCTGACTACAAGGCTAACCGGAATAAGACTCCGGAGGACCTGCTGGCTCAGATACCTTGGATAATTGAACTCATAGAGATGCTCGGGATTCCCAGTATTGCTGTTGATACTTATGAGGCGGATGATATAATCGCGCAGCTCGCTGTGGATTGTGATAAGAAGGGTTACAACTGTTCGATTTTTTCGGGCGACAAGGATCTTCTTCAGCTTATAAATAAAAATGTAAACATATTAACAACCAAACACGGCAGTTCAGATATTATTTCTTTTGACAAGGAAGCTGTTTATGAAAAATTTGGAATCAATCCTGATCAGGTTGCCGATTATCTTTCTATTGTCGGCGATGCATCGGACAATGTTCCCGGAGTAAAGGGTATCGGAAAAAAAGGCGCGGAAAAGCTTCTTAATAATTATGCAAATCTCGATGAAATCTACAGTGCAATTGATGAAATTAAACCCGATGGAATCCGGAATAAATTACGTGATAGTAAAGATAGCGCGTATCTAAGCCGTGACCTTGTTCTTTTAAACAGGGAAATGGATCTTCCCCTTGATGAAGCCGGGTGGACTTTTAATGGTCTTAACTCTGAAGCGGCAATGGAGAGACTTCTTGAATTGGAGCTGAAAATTCTTATGTCTGATCCTTTATTAAAGACCGCCGGTCAAGCAGTGCCGGTCAAGGAAGCAGCACCTCTTAAATATCATCTTGTAAATACTAAAAGTGATCTGGATATGCTTTTATCCAAACTTAAAAAATGTGATAAATTCGCGGTAGATACGGAAACAACTTCGCTGGATACTTTAGAGGCGGAGCTTCTTGGTATTTCTTTTTCATTTGAGGAAGGTATTGGTTATTACCTTCCGGTCGGACATTCGGGTCCGGGTATTGATCCTGATGCCGCGTTAAAAAGGGTGTCGCCTTATCTTGCCGATCCTTCAATAGGTAAAATCGGTCAGAACCTGAAATACGATGCTTCGGTTTTTGCCTCCCTCGGCATTTCTTTTAAAGGGATAATCTTTGATTCAATGATTGCCGCTTACCTGCTGTCTCCGGGTTTGGGGCGGTATAAACTTGAGGAACTTGCACTGCGGTATCTCGGCAGAGAAATGATTCACTACAGTGACCTTGTTGATGACAAGGAAAAAACTCTTTTTGATGTTTCTATAGAAAAGGTGGCAGAGTACGCCGCCGAAGATGCTGAAGTTGCTCTATGCCTGTATAATAAGCTCATGCCTATGCTGCAGGAGACGGGTATGAAAAAGCTTTTTGAAGAAATAGAAGTTCCTTTGATTGAAGTCCTGTCGGATATGGAGAGACAAGGCCTTGCGATTGATAATGGGCATTTTCAGAGTTTAGGTATTTCACTGGAAAAAAAGATAAAAAAACTTGAATCCGATATATACG
>JAGLSM010000443.1 GCA_023135745.1 Spirochaetota bacterium
GACCGTACAGGAAGATACAGGATACAGTCAGACATATAAGAGATGGCCGAACGGGTTTTTGAAGTTTTTTGCCGGGATCAAAGAAGAAATAATTATGCTTTCCTTTTCGATATCCTGGTCGGCTGTTATTTTTTTTATCGCATTGATACCGGATATTGGTATGAAACTTTCTATAATTGTTTTTTATCTTTTTACTCCATTTCTATATGGTATGTATAATCTATCCTACCCGTTTTTGAGATGGGGTGCCAATTATTCATTTATTGCAAAAACAGGATTCAGAAATATTTTTTCTTTTTTAGGATTTTCATACGCCTCGGCAAGCGGATTTTTTTTGATACTTTTTTTCCTTGGATTTTTATCCGGCAGTCATTTTGCTTTTGCATTTCTTTTTGCCCTTAACGCGTTGTTTAGACCTATTGGTGTTATAAGCGGAACTCTTACAGGTATTGATTATGATAAAAAAATAAAAACACGAGATATTAAAAAAGGTCTGATCGCCGGAACCATGGAGTTTATTTCTATAATACTGGCTTTGATTGTAATTGTTACGGTGCTGCAATTTTACTTTCAATCAAAAAGTAAAACGGGTTTTATCGACTGTAGATACAGTGTGGAATCACTTAAACTTAATCTGCCTGATAAAATTATAAAAAAGAATATCCTGGGAACTATCCTGTCATTGACACAGTATTCTTCCAAACCACAAGTTAAACTGAAAATCAAAGTAGAAAATAAAGGGACAGCAGGTATTAATCTTGAGGATTTTAATATAGACTTTTTTTTGAAAAACAAATCCTTTGGTAACGCAAAAATAGATGGCTTTAAGTTAAAGCCGGGAGCCGTTAAAATTCTTCAGTTTAAACTGAGGATTGACTTAATAGAATTAGGTAAAAATCTTATCAGTAAACTTTTATCGGGAAAATTTCCTGATTTTAAAATAAAAGGCTGGGTATACTTAAATCTATGGTTCGGAAAACTCAAATATCCTGTGTTTAGGATATGATGAGTATTTTGCAACAGTTGTATAGATAGACAATTGCCTGACCTAACCCCCCATCCCCTTCCCTCAAAGGGAATGGGGAATGGTATCTTTTGTGTCTACATCCGTATCATGCAAATTTCTGTAATTTTTTAATACTGACTATTAATCTCTTTATTGCTAAATAAGTTCCAAAAAAATACTCGAAATTAATTTTCAATGTTACCCTTCCCTGTGAGGGAAGGGATAGGGTTAGGTTGCGTACGATGAATCGGGAGAATCTTGACATTGATCCAGTTAATTCTTAACATAGTCGATATGGAATTATCATATTGCGGCTTTGTTACCATTGTAGGCCGGCCGTCCAGCGGCAAGTCAACTTTTTTAAATACCTTATGCGGATTTAAGGTTTCTATTGTTTCGACTGTTCCCCAGACAACAAGAAACAGGATAAGGGCTATTTATAATACTGAGAATACTCAGATAATATTTATTGATACTCCCGGAATTCATTTTAGTGAAAAAACCTTCAACCGCCACCTGACAAGTGCCGCGAAACTTGCCCTTAAAGAAAGCGACGCGATAGTGTTTTTAAGTGATATATCCCGAGCATATGGAAGCGAAGAAAAATTCATTCTGGATATGCTCAAAGGGTATGAGGATAAGACAATTGTCGGCTTAAATAAGGTTGATTTAACAACAAGGGAAGAGGCAAATAT
>JAGLSM010000444.1 GCA_023135745.1 Spirochaetota bacterium
TCCATTAAGTTCAAAATCACCGCGGAATTTTGTACCTTCACCTATTATACTGTTTACGATTAAATTTTCTCTTGTTATAGCCATAATTTTTTTTTAGAAAATCCTCACGGCAAGATAGGGCATTGGATCAATTGGTAAATTACCCAGATGAACCTCATAATGAACATGGTATCCGGTTGATCTTCCGCTATTACCCATGTATGCTACAACCTGCCCTTTACGGACATTGTCCCCGACTTTCACATTCGCGGATTGAAGGTGTCCATACATGGTGGAAAAACCATATTTGTGCTTGATCCGTACAATGAGCCCATATCCACCGGCCATACCTACAAAACTGACAACTCCTTCTGCTGTTGACTTAATTGGAGAACCAGCCCAGTAAGCTATATCAACACCTGTATGTAAAGAAGGTATTCCGGTAAATGGAGAAGGTCTGTACCCATATTTAGAAGTTATGAATCCGCCCCCCGCAACAGGCCAGCTTGATGGTGTAGCTGCCATTACTTTTTTATAATTTTCAACAAATGAGTTAATTCTCTTAATCTGTTCAGTACTTCTTATAACATCATTATTAAGTACATTTAATTCCTTAATTTCAGACGGGAGGCTGAAGTGTTTACCAAATTTCTTTTTCATTCCCGATGTTATTTTGTAGTCAATACCGCCTTTCCCGACAAAAGGAAAAACTATATCATTATTGTCTGATCCAATATTACGCGATAGTCTTACAATCTGTTTTCTGAACCTATGAAAATTTTTAATGGTCATAAAGGAGCTTTGTTTAAAAACCACTATTTGACCTTCTCTGGTCTTTGACTGTTTCGACAACTGTGAGAGCTGCTTCTGATCTGTTTCGTGAGTATTTAAAGATATGATGGAAAAAATTACAATAGTTACCAAGATTATTACAAAAAATGAAATTGTAAAATTGGAAATCTGAAAGTTAAATATCTTTTTTTCAGAATGAGGAATAAACATTATTGTAAGATGCTGATGACCCTTATCAAGAATTTTTTTTACATAAACCTTAAGTTTTTTACTGAGTCTTATATACTTTTCATGGAGTTTGTTCATAAACGGACTTTTAAATTTCTTTCTGCGATATGAAGAATACACAATAACCTCCGGTTAGCTTACCTTTTATATAAAAATAATTCTTTTTCTTTCGATAAAGTTACAATACTATATAGCTTTTAACAAGACATCTAAAAGAGGCCGTCATGCTTATTGACTCTCACACTCACATCGATCTCATTGAACCTGACCTTGCAGGACAAATTGCCGTTGTGCACAAATCACTGGAAAACGGAATAGCACACCTCATTCAAATTTCGACAAATATTGACTCATTCTTGAATTCGCTTCAATTGAGACAAAAATTTCCGAGTGTAATCTCAATAGCTCTCGGCTATCCTCCATTTTACTCAAAAGAAAAAACGGATCCGATAATAAGAAATATTAAACAAATTTTAAAAAAAAAGCAAATTTGCGCGATCGGTGAAATAGGTCTTGATTATTATAGAGACTGCGGACCTAAAAAACAACAGATTTCACTATTTAGAAAACAGCTGGAACTTGCCCTTGAGTTTGATCTGCCTGTCATCATTCATAATAGAGAAGCTGATGATGATATTCTGGCTATCATCAAAGACTATCCCTTATTAATGCATTGTTATTGCAATCCGGCAGCACACCTG
>JAGLSM010000445.1 GCA_023135745.1 Spirochaetota bacterium
CTTTCAAAGGAACTTAAGTTTTCAAGACAGGAAGCTCAGAATTTCATAGACGCCTATTTTTCGTTATACAGCGGTGTTAATGATTATATAAAAGAACTCCTTGAAAAGGCGCATGAAACCGGATATGTCACAACATATTATGGACGAATCCGTAAAATACCTGAACTCTCAAGCAGCAACCGGATGACAAAGAGTTACGGAGAGAGGATGGCTGTAAATACTGTAATCCAGGGTACAGCAGCGGACCTGATTAAAATAGCTATGATAAATGTTTTTAATACGTTAAATAACAACAGCTTAAAGAGCAGGATGATACTTCAGGTACATGATGAACTATTATTTGAGGTTCCTGATTCTGAAACTGAACGTGTAAAAAAGATCGTTGAAGATGAGATGAAAAAACCATGGCCTTTTGATATTCCTATTGAAGTCAGCCTTGGTTTTGGTGACAACTGGGATGAGGCTCATTAATGATGAGAGAAATAATTGGTATTACAGGAATGTACGCGTCCGGAAAGGATACCGCTTCTGAATTTTTCAGAGACAAGGGATTTGATGAAATCAATGTTGATTTGATAGGTCATGAGGTTCTTATTGCTGAATCAGACAGAGTAATAGAAATTTTTGGGCAAATTATAGTTGGTGACGAGGGTGTGATTGACAGATTAAAACTCGGAAGTATCGTCTTTGGTAATACGAATCAACTTAAGCTTCTGACAGGATTAATGTATCCTTTAATGAGACAGCGGATTGAACAAATTCTAAGTGAATCTTCAGGTAATTTAGTGATTAATGCGGCTGTTTTGTATGAAATGGGAATCAATGATCTATGTACAAGGATCATTTACATCGATTGTGAAGAAAGTCTTCTCATAAAAAGAGGTATTTTAAGGGATGGTTCTTCTGAGGCAGAGGTAGTTCTTAAACTCTCAAGCCAAAAAGGGATAAACTCGATTAAAAAATATGCCGATGTAGTAATAGAAAATTCATATTCTCTTGGGAATTTTAAAGAGAAACTTAAAGAATTTTACATTACATATTTTCGGAGTGACAGTGATGGAAGAGCAAACTCAAACAAAAAAGGAAATGTATATCCTGAGTCTTGATAACAGCAGAATTGCCTGGATACTTTCAATAGTAGTAATGGTTATGGTGTTTTTGTTTTTGCTTGGTTACTGGGTTGGAAGAGATACAGAAGAAAAAATTGTTACTAAACCCGGTTCAAAGACTACTAACTCAACTCTTCAGTCTCTGAAAAATGAGTTGTCTCTTGTAAATACCAATATACAGACAAAAACCATAACTCCCAATTCTGATATAATCCGAAAAAATAAACCGGATTTAAAAAAAGACCTGATAATTAAAGATAATACGGCAAAGAGTTTTAATTCCAAAACAGAAAAAAATGAATTTGATAGTTTGGGCGGAAAATCCGGAAACCCGAACTTGAAAATGAATAATTATAAAAAAGATAGAATCTATGTAAAAAAGACTGTAAGAAAAAGAGTTAAAAAAACAGTCAGGAAAAGATATACACGGATACGGAGAAAAAATAAAAGAAAACGCTATACATCTGCTGCAAGGCTGCGGTACAGCTCAAGGGGAAAATACTCGATACAGATTGCGTCACATACCGGTAAAAAATCAGCTAACTACGTCATAAGGCAGTTAAAACGCAAGAGATACAGGGCCTAT
>JAGLSM010000446.1 GCA_023135745.1 Spirochaetota bacterium
TCAACAGTACTCTTCCCTTCGAGGGGCTGTCGACAAATGTGTCGAAAACCAAAAAAAAAGGGGGGGGGCAGATATCCATTAGGGATTTCCCTATAATATATTTTAGCTTTTTATCAGGCAATGAAGCAACTTTATTGCTTCATTGCCGCTCCTTATTAGCTCCAAACTATCCTTCCTTTGGTAGAATTAAAAATCCGGCGTAAGTTCCAGACTATGTCATGAAACTGAGAATCAATCCGAACTTTATCTATGCTTCGCCGCAGAAGTTGATGAAAGTTTCCATTCTTCTTTAGATCTCCTTGAAATGTTTCTGCTACATGAGATCGTTTTTTGTAAATCTTTTTACCACTTTCGCTTAAATATTGATTTAGTACTCTTTGTTGTGATGAAGTTCGGGAATCTATTTTTATTTTTTTAAAACCTTTTTTACTGCGTGTACATTCATCAATTCGTTTACAACCGGCACATGCTTTTTTATTAAAAAAAGTATACATCATTGTACCATGCCTGGAATCATAATATTTTTCAAATTGATCAAGGGACTTTCCTTCGGAACAGTTTACACAGTGAGCTAATTCGTCATATTCAAACTTTATGGCATTTCTATATTTATCCTTATTCCGTGTTTCGTTTTCATGTTGTTTTGTTGGCGCAATTAATTCCCAACCGTGTGCCTCAAATTGTACGCTTGTCCCCTTGGTGTTAAAACCGGCATCCGCAACTCCTTTTGTATATTCTCCGCTGCAATTTACATTTGCTTTTTTCATTAATGGAAACATTATATGAGGTTCATCATTATGTCCGCTGACATGCGAAGCAACAAGTATGTCGGCTTCGGAATCTATAGCTGTTACTTTAGTGTACATATTGTCAAATCCATGATTCTTATTTCTTCCAAGTTCCGCGTCCTTATCTGTGAGGTTTACGCATGTTTTCTTTTTTCTGTCCTCAATTTCACTGGGGCAATCTTTTTGAGAGTAGGCTTTTATTCGATTATTGAGAACTTCTTTGAGATGATCAATTTTTTCTATTTCCTTTTCTACTTTCATTTTCTTTAGGTTTAGTTTTTCCTGGTTTTCAGTTAATTCTTCATCTTTCAATTTTGATAATAATTCTTCCAGTATTTCGTGGAATTTCTCTTTTCTTTTTTCAAGGCCCTTAAGCGTCCGGTTCTTTTCTTTTGACGCGTTAGCTTTCATAAAAAAACCATCCTGAAAAAGAGCTTCAAAATTTAACAGATTATTTTTTTCTGCCAGTACAATTGTTTCCAGGAAAATATTCATTATTTCTTTTTCATGCTTTATGATGAATTTGCTGATTTTATCATGACTGATTCTTTTTTTATGTGTAAAAAACCAAAAATCAGAATATGTATAAGTAGCTGTATCTATTTTGTGTGCAGAATAAATACGAGAGTAAATGGCATAAAGTATTACACCGAGCATCAACCGTATGCTTTTTGGAGGACGACCAACTTTACCTGCTCCTATTTTATACTTTTTTTCAAATTCTGAAATATCAACAAGACTAATAAATCTTTTTATATATTGGGCAGGATGATGTTGGGGAATTATATCGTTAAATCGTATCGAAATAAAAGCTCCATCATCATTTTCATCCGGTTCATCAAAATATCTCGCCATTTTTCCCTCTTTTAAATAAAGTTTCTTTAATTAGGGCTTGCTGAAAAACAG
>JAGLSM010000447.1 GCA_023135745.1 Spirochaetota bacterium
AGAACCAGAGATATTTCACCACAGCCGTTTGTTATAAAACGTTTTACACCGTTTAAAAACCATTTTCCATTTTCATCCTGGTAGGCTTTAAGCATTACTGCCTGAAGGTCGCTTCCCGCGTCAGGTTCGGTTAATGCCATAGATGATGTAACTTCTCCGGAACTGAATCTGGGAAGAAATTCTTTTGATATTTCTTCATCTGCATATTTATAAACTGTGTTTGCAATATCATCCTGAAGACCGAAGACGTTCATAAATGCCGCATCCGCCCTTGAAATTATTTCTATAGCCATGCAGTACATTGTCATTGGACAGTTTAAACCGCCGTATCTTCTGGGCAGTGTGAAACCCATTAAATCAGCCTGTTTACATACGTCAAGACCTTCCTGTGTGCCTTTCGCGTAGGTGACTTCTCCATCTTTAAAAGTGGCCCCTTCTTCATCAACAGCAGCTGCTCTTGGTTCAATGAAGTTCCCGGAAATGTCACCGACAATTTCCATTATTCTATGATATGAATCTTTAGCGTCAGCTATGTTTTTAGGAGCATAGTCGGATTTTTCTTTTCCTGAGAATTTTTCTTCTCTTAAGTCAATAATTCTGTCTATATCCATAGTCCTCATGTGAAAGAGGATATCGTCGTTTTCTGTATAAAAATTCGGCATTTTTTGCTCCTTATTTCTTTAGTGATTTAAATACTTCAATAAATTTTGGTATAACTGCATTTAAGTCTCCAACTATACCGTAATGTGCGAGTTGAAAAATTGGAGCGTTAGGATCACTGTTGATGGCAATTATTCTGTTTGATTCACTCATTCCTGCCATGTGCTGAACCTGTCCTGAGATACCAACCGCTATATAGAGTTTTGGACGGACTGTTGTTCCTGTCTGTCCTACCTGATGATCCTTTGGGATGAATCCCTGGTCAACTGCTGCACGGGATCCTCCGACCTCTCCGCCAAGCGCGTGAGCAAGATCATGAATAAGCTTGAAATTATCTTTGGTGCCTACACCCATTCCACCGGATACGATTATTGAAGCTGATTTGAGGTCAACCGCTTTTTCATGGCTGATTCTCTTTAAGACTTCGGATATAGTCAGATCCTTGCTTATGTTAGCGGCAAATTCTACGAGCTCGCCTTTTCTTACAGTGTCAGGATTAAGAGTTTTCATAACTCCCTCGCGTACTGTTGCCATTTGAGGTCTGTGGTCCGGACTAACAATTGTTGCTATAATGTTGCCGCCGAAGGCAGGTCTTATTTGATATAGAATATCTTTGTATTCTTTTCCACCGCCTTTTCCTTTTGAAACGTAGTCACCGACCTGAAGTTCTGTACAGTCCGCTGTAAGTCCTGTCTTTAATTCGGAGGCAATTCTTGGTGCTACATCGCGCCCGGTTGTTGTTGCTCCATATAGAACTATCTGTGGTTCGAATTCGCGGATCAGGTTGCATACTACATTTGCATATGGAAGACTTGTAAATAATTTTAGAGAAGGATCTTCGGAAAGATAAACCTTATCTGCTCCGTAGCTGTATAATGTATCTACAAGATTTTTTACATTATCTCCAAGGAGTACTGCTCCGGTTTTTACTTTTAATTTTAATGCAAGTTCACGGGCTTTGCCGAGAAGCTCAAGACTTACATCAGCAATTTTCCCATCATTTTCTTCTATATATACCCATACTTCATTT
>JAGLSM010000448.1 GCA_023135745.1 Spirochaetota bacterium
CAAAATGATTTTTATATTCTTCAAATGTTGTGGAGCCGATGCATCTCACCTCGCCGGACGCGAGAAGAGGTTTAAGAATATTTGAAGCATCCATTGTTCCGCTTCCTGTTGCTCCCGCTCCGACAATTGTGTGAATCTCATCGATAAATAGTATTACCCTATCCTTTTGTGTCAGTTCGTTGATGATAGCTTTTAGGCGTTCTTCAAACTGCCCCCGGAATTTTGTTCCCGCAAGCAATGCTCCCATATCAAGCGAATACATCTGGTAGTCTTCGATAACTTCAGGGACTTTGTTATTGAGTATCCGCAGAGCCAAGCCTTCCGCCATTGCTGTTTTTCCTACACCGGGATCTCCGACAAATATTGGATTGTTTTTTTGTCTGCGGCAGAGAACCTGTAATGTCCTGTGTATTTCTTTCTCTCTGCCTATTAATGGATCAATTTTGTTTGATCTTGCTTTTTCAATCAGGTCAACTGTATATATATCAAGGGCGGATCTTTTCTTTTTCACTTTTGTTTTTTCGTCTGTTTCTGTACTATTCGGATTTTCAAAATCACTACTGCCGGTTTCTTCAGAAAGTCCGTGCGATATACAGTTTAATACATCAAGTCTGGTGATGCCCTGCTGTTTCAGGAAATAAACCGCGTGTGATTTTTTTTCTTCAAAAATAGAAGCAAGCATATCTCCGGCATCGGCTTCATCCTTTTCTGCCGATTGTACATGTATGAGGGTTCTTTGTATTAAACGCTGAAATGCCAGAGTCTCTATTGGGTTCTTATTATCCATATTGAGCTTTTCAAGCTTATTATCAAAAAATAGTTCAATTTTACTTATAAGCTCGTCAATATCCCCGTTGCATTCGCTGATTATTACCCGGCCGAGGCTGTTGTGAAGAAGAGCATAAAACATATGTTCCACGCAAAGAAACTCGTGGTTTCTGTTTTTAGCTTCTTTGAATGCTGCGAGTATTGATATTTCCAGTTCTCTGCTGATCATAATCAGACTTCCTCCATTGTGCAAAGAAGAGGGCACTCTTGTTTTTTTGCCATTGATGAAACGATAGATACCTTTGTTTCAGCAATACTGAATGGAAAAATGCCGCATTCTCCGACACCTTTTTTATGGACGTTCAGCATTATTTGCGCTGCTTCTGAAGCTGTTTTATGGAAGACTATTTCAAGAACTTCAACAACAAACTCCATAGTTGAATAGTTATCGTTATGAAGGAGGACCCTGTAAGAGACGGGTTCATCTAAATCGTGAGTTATGCCTGTATCCGGATTTTCATTTATTTCATTGTGAAAATCTGCCATGATCAACCTCCTCTTTATTTTCGCTAGTTTAGTATAACGAAAAATTTATTATTTAACAAGTATTGATGGAATGCCGGCCAGGTAATTCCATGTGAGATAACACCTTTATTTAAATAGAATATGTAAATAGTTTAATTAATAAGGAGCTTTTTTATCCCTTCATTTATCTTACATATAAGGAGTTAAAAATAAACCACTAATCACACGAATCTACACGAATGGCAAACATGACAAAAGCTTCAATTTAAAAAAGAATTCAACTTAAACATATCAGTCTTCAATATGTCACTATCCGCTATCTAATTCTTTTCGTGTAGATTCGTGTGATTAGTGGTTCCCTATGTGTCAGGATAGTTGT
>JAGLSM010000449.1 GCA_023135745.1 Spirochaetota bacterium
CTTCATTCAGTGCGTCAAAGGTTAAGTAAACGTTGAGATTACTTGAAGTCAGGACGAGGGTTAGCGGAGGGTTTAATTTTGTACTTGGAACAAAGTCTTCAAGGTTGCACGCTGTAATAGATAGAATAACAAGTAGAATAAATAACTTTCTAAAATTAGACATAGTATCCTCTTATTCAATAATTACAAAAAGTTCGACATTGCTTGTTCTGGAATTTGTTTTATTCTGGCTGTCGTAAGCAGTGACCCCGATATAATTAATTAAACCTGAGGGAAAATCGAACCCGTCAGTGTTTTTTGTTACTTCAATACTAATAACCTGAATGTTTGTAAAAGGAGCGTAAGGGTAGAATGGCAAACTGTCTGTAGATTCATTTTTTAAAATATATTTTTGATCGCGCACTTCAGTTTCGTCTTTTCCTACAAACACGTTGAATCCATTAAAGAATTCTTCAGCATTTACAGCGGTAAACTGAAGATAGAGATTTTTGTTGGATGATATAACGGTTAGTCCCTGTGGTGAATTAAGAGCATCATAGGAATTGAAACTTTCAAGACCGCATGAAAGTATAAAAAAAGCTGACATTAAGGTTATTATGATCATAAATAATAACATTTTAGAAGTATATTTTTTCACTGATATATCCTTTAACCTTTCCTATATAATTAATATACTCCAAAACAGGTAAAATGTCATCATTATAGAAGAAAGGGACCTGAAAAATTTATCAAGTCCCTTTATAGAAGTGTCTTTATTATGTTTAAGGTTGTGCAGCACCCTTGTTATGAAACAGTTACAAAATAGCAAGTTCAGTATCATAATCAAATAGTTGGATTTTATCCATATCAAATAATACTTCAAAAGATTCATTCACCTTGATATCATGATCCGACGGAATCTTTGCAATTAATGTATGTACAGAAGTTGAAAGATAAACATATATTTCAGAACCAAGCGGTTCAACAACTTCAACTGTAGCGGTAATGGAACCGAATTCAGAGGGAGAATCAGGTGTTTTTTCAATAATATCCTCAGGACGAACTCCCAAAACTACTTTTTTCCCTATATATGCTTCAAGAGATTGAAGTGTGCCGCCGGGAATCTTTAATTGATGTGATCCTTCATCTATTATGATTGTATTACCCTCTTTAAGGATAGTTACTTCCATAAAGTTCATTGGAGGAGAGCCCATAAAACCCGCGACAAACTTATTAACAGGTTTGTTATATAGGGTTAGAGGATCAGCAATTTGCTGAACAAGTCCATCTTTAAGCACAACAATTCTATCTCCCATTGTCATTGCCTCAGTTTGATCGTGAGTCACATATATCATGGTGGATTGAAGACGAGTGTGGAGCTTTGAAATTTCCGCTCTCATTTGAACTCTGAGTTTCGCGTCAAGGTTTGATAGAGGTTCATCAAATAGAAATACTTTTGGTTTCCTGACAATAGCGCGGCCTACGGCAACACGCTGTCTTTGTCCTCCGGAAAGGGCCTTTGGTTTTCTATCAAGAAGTTCGGTTATTCCAAGGATACTTGCGGCTTCGTTGACTCTTTCGTCAATTATTTCATGTTTCATTTTTCTGAGTTTAAGTCCGAATGCCATATTTTTATACACTGTCATGTGTGGATAAAGAGCATAATTCTGAAATA
>JAGLSM010000045.1 GCA_023135745.1 Spirochaetota bacterium
ACGGATCAAACTGGTTCAAAAAAATAGGAACAGAAAATTCTCCCGGCACCAAGGTCTTTGCCCTGGCCGGAAAAATCAACAAAGTCGGATTGATAGAAGTTCCAATGGGAACAAGCATCCGGGAAATTGTTTTCACTATCGGTGATGGAATCAAGGACGGAAAAAAGTTTAAAGCGCTCCAGACAGGCGGCCCCTCAGGCGGGTGTATTACCGAAGATTATCTGGATACCCCAATAGATTACGATACCTTAAAGGCTCTTGGTTCCATGATGGGATCAGGCGGTATAATCGTAATGGATGAAGACAACTGTATGGTTGACATAGCCAAGTTTTTCCTGGATTTTACTTGTGATGAATCCTGCGGTAAATGTACACCATGCAGAATCGGCGGCAGACAGATGTTTCTAATCCTTGACAGAATAACCAAGGGAAACGGAAATATAGATGACATTGGCTTATTAAAAAGCCTGTCTCATGCAATGAAAACCGCGTCCCTTTGCGGTCTTGGTCAGACTGCCTCAAATCCGGTAATGTCTACTCTTAAATATTTTGAAAATGAATATCTTGATCATATTAATGATAAAAAATGCGCTGCCAATAAATGTTCTGATCTTATTACCTACACCATCGATAAAGATAAATGTATTGGATGTACCCTCTGCGCGAGAACCTGTCCCGTTAAATGTATCACCGGTAAAGTCAAAGAGGTTCATTCCATTGACCAGAGCCGTTGTATCCGATGCGGTGAATGTTACAATGTCTGTAAATTTGACGCTGTACTGAGAAACTAATTTTAATAAAGTATAAATGGAGCATAAAATGAAAGATAAGGTAACAATATACATAGATTCAGAACCAATTGAGGCGTTAAAAGATCAGACTATACTGGAAGCGGCCATCACTCACGGAATAGAAATTCCGAACCTCTGTTATAATAAAAAGGTTTCTCATACGGCGGCCTGCCGTCTGTGTGTTGTCAGGGTCAAAGGCTCTCCCACAATGGTACCTTCATGCACTACACCCGTTAAAGAAGGAATGGAGATAACAGCCTTCGATGATGAAATAAAGGAAGTCCGAAAAACAATATTGGACATGGCTCTATCCAACCATAACGATGACTGTATAAGCTGCGTAAAAGACGGAAGCTGCGAACTTCAGGACCTTGCCTTCCGTTACAGTCTGGGAAAACATGACAGATCTCTTCCGGCAATATGGGAAACGATTGACAAGACTTCTGATTTTACCTCCCAGGTTCTTGACTACAACGCGTCCAAATGTATCCAGTGCGGAAGATGTATAAAGGCATGCGCTGAAATTCAGGGAAAGGGAATCTTAAGTTTTGTTAACAGAGGAATACATACAACGGTTGCAACAGGTTACAATTCCTGGAATCAGTCCAACTGTGACGGCTGCGGAGAATGTGTTCAGATATGCCCTGTCGGAGCTTTGACAGAAAAACAAGTCTACGGAAAAATGAAAAGAATCCGTCAAAAGGATATAGAAAATATTACTCAGACTACCTGCCCCTACTGCGGAGTAGGCTGCCAACTCAATATAGCAACTAAAAAAATCCGAACAGGTAAAGATGCCGGTAAAGACACAATAATAAAAGTAACCGGAGCCGAAGATATACCAAACTTCGGGAAGACCTGTGTAAAAGGAAGATTCGGTCTTGATTTCATTAACCGTAAGGAACGGCTTAAAAAACCATTAATAAAAAAAGACGGCAAATTTGCCGAAGTTGAATGGGATGAAGCAATTCAGTATACAGCTTCAAAGCTCAAGGAAATAAAAGAAAAACACGGTCCTGATGCAATTGCCGGCTTGTCTTCAGCCAGATGCACAAATGAAGAAAATTTTGTTTTCCAAAAATTCATAAGAGCAGCAATCGGAACAAACAATGTTGACCACTGCGCCCGCCTCTGCCATGCATCCACTGTAGCAGGACTTGCCTCTACTCTTGGATCAGGAGCAATGACTAACACAATTGAGGAACTTGAATACGCCAAGGTAATTTTGGTAACAGGATCCAATACTACTGAAACTCACCCTGTTATTGCAACACATATAAAGCGTGCAGTACTCTACCATGACGCAAAACTCATCGTAGTTGACCCAAGAAAAATCGATCTTGTAAAATATGCTGCAATATGGCTCCGACAGAATAACGGTACCGATGTTGCCTGGATTAACGGACTAATGAACGTAATCCTGAAGGAAAAACTACACGATAAGGATTTTATCGAATCAAGAACAGAAGGGTTTGATGCCCTTGAAAAAATACTTGAAAAATACACTCCTGAAAATGTTGAAAAAATCTCGGGAATTCCAAAAGATAAACTTATCGAAGCAGCAAAGATATATGCAAATGCTGAAACCGGAAGCATTGTTTATTCAATGGGTATAACTCAGCACACAAACGGTACAGATAACGTCAAATCACTTGCCAACCTTGCAATGGTTACCGGCAACATTGGAAAAGAAAGTACCGGAGTCAACCCGTTAAGAGGACAAAATAATGTACAGGGAGCCTGTGACATGGGCGCTCTGCCCAACGTATACCCGGGTTATCAGAAGGTAGTAGAAAAGACAAGCCATGAAAAATTTGAAAAAGCATGGAATGCCGAACTATCCGATAAAATTGGACTTACTATCACGGAAATTATGGACGCGGCACTCAATAAAGATGTTAAAGCAGTTTACATAATGGGTGAAAATCCGATGATTTCAGATCCAAATATAAACCATGTCAGAGACGCTTTGAAAACAGTAGATTTCCTTATCTGTCAGGACATATTTCTCAACGAAACAACAGAACTTGCTGATGTCGTTTTTCCGGCCTCAAGCTTTGCCGAAAAAGACGGCAACTACACAAACACAGAAAGAAGGATCCTTCCAATAAACAAGATTCTTGAACCTGTGGGCGAATCAAAAGCTGACTGGGAAATAATTAAGATGTTATCAAACGCAATCGGATTTGAAATGAACTACAATAATGTCAAAGACATCATTGACGAAATAAATATTGTAACGCCTCAGTATGGTGGTATTACATACGAAAGAATTTCAAATGGTGAGAAACTGCAGTGGCCATGTCCTACTCCGGATCATCCGGGTACTAAGTTCCTTCATAAGGACAAGTTCGTAAGAGGCAAAGGCTTATTATCAGCAGTCGATCACATAGATTCAAAAGAACTTCCTGACAAAGACTACCCTTTTGTAATGTCAACAGGCAGGATCCTCTTTCATTATCACACAGGAACAATGACAAGAAAAACAAAGGTTCTTCCTCAATACGTTGAAACCGCCTACGTTGAAATGTGCTGCGAAGATATTGAAAAGCTGAAAGTAAAAAACGGCGAAAAAGTGAGAGTAACCTCAAGAAGAGGTCAAATTGACATAGCGGTTCTTGAAACAACCAAAGTCGCAAAGGGTAGCATATTTATACCCTTCCATTTTGCCGAAGCGCCAGCTAATATGCTTACAATAGACGAAGTTGATCCGGTAGCAAAAATTCCTGAACTTAAGGTATGCGCTGTACGGATTGAGAAAATAAAATAACCAAAATTAAATAGGAGAATTTAATGTCAGATTTTTTAACACCTGCCGAAGTATCAAACGCCTTTATAGGCATAGGTAAAAAAAAGGCATCAATACCCGGTTTTAAACTATTGCTTCTTGGAATCCTCGCCGGCGTATTCATCGGATTTGCAGCACACCTTGCGACCACCGTTGCAACCGGATGGACAATTGGAGGAGCTTCAGCCCTCTTTGGATTAAAAAAGTTTTTTGTAGGAGCTGTATTCTCAGTAGGCCTTATGCTTGTCATGATCCCCGGTTCAGAACTATGGACAGGGAATAACCTGATGACTATCTCTTTATTTAATAAAGACATCACTCTTAAATCCATGATGAGGAACTGGGTTATTGTTTATATTGGGAACCTTATAGGATCCATTCTTCTCGCATGGATGATTGCAAAAATGACCGGCCTTACCGCCGGCGCTGTTGGTTCTACAGCAATCAACATAGCAGCAGGTAAATGCAGCCTGACACCGCTGCAAGCGATATTCAGAGCTATTGGATGTAACATCCTGGTAGTACTTGCTGTAATGATGGCTGTTGCAGCTAAAAAAATATCAGGGAAAATTCTCGCAATTTTCTTTCCGATCATGGCATTTGTTACCGCCGGATTTGAACATAGCATTGCAAATATGTACTTCCTTCCGGCCGGACTTTTTTCAAAAACATTCACAAACGCGGAAGCAGGCGCGGATCAAGTCAAAATCACAGCTCTTACCATTGGTAATTCAGTTCAGAATATTGCGCTGGTATCTCTAGGCAATTTTATCGGTGGAGCAATACTTATTAGCGGCGTTTACTGGTTTCTATATGTAAGGAAATCAAACCAGGCATAAGAATAAATAATCAATTTACAGGGACAGCTAGTCTGTCCCTGTTATTATCAGATCGTTATGTCAGATAATGCATATCGAAGGAGAAAAAAAATGAGTAATAATTTAAAAGACATTGTTCTAAAAGCAGCATACGAAGATAAAGGAAAAAACAAGCTTACCTGTAAAAGCGCTCATGACATTTCACATGAACACGACTTTAAGCTGACAGATATCGGTAAGTTCTGTAATGAAAACAATATTCAGATATCGCTTTGCCAACTCGGATGTTTTAAATAAAGGACTATTAAATTGAATCATGACCTGTTTATAAAATATAAACTCTGGATTTCTTCCAAAACAGCAAGCGGTATATTTGGTGATGGTAAGTATTATCTGTTAAAAACAATCGAACAAACAGGTTCTCTAAAGGAAGCTGCCAAAATCAGAAATATCAGTTACCGCAAAGCCTGGGGCGACCTTAAAAAGGCGGAATCAGGTCTTGGTTTTTCTCTAATAACAAAGATCAGGGGTGGAAAGGGAGGAGGAGGCAGCACCGTATTAACTGAAAAAGGTAAAACTTTAATTGACTTGTATTCCTCTCTTAAAAAAGAAACATCATTATACATAGAAGAAATGCATGAAAATTTCTTTAAAAATTTTAACAATCAAATAAAAGGTGATAAAATATGAAAATAACAATGAAGATCACGGTAATACTTATTCTCACCCTGCTTTTTTCTGCAGGATGTAAATCTTCGAAAAACGAAGATTCAAAAAAACTCATAATATTCCATGCCGGCAGTTTATCCGTTCCATTTAAACAGGCTGCTGCCGCATTTCAAAAAAGTAATCCGGGGGTCAATATAATAATGGAAGCCGCCGGAAGCAGAACATGCGCCCGAAAAATTTCCGATCTAAAAAAACCCTGCGATATTATGGCATCGGCTGATTACACGGTTATCAATACACTCCTGATACCCGACCATGCTTCCTGGAATATACGATTTGCCGCAAATGAAATGGTACTGGCATACCATAAATCTTCTAAATTATCAGACAAGATAAATGCCGATAACTGGTATTCTATCCTGATGGATAAAAGAGTTTCCTTTGGCAGATCCGACCCTAACATGGATCCCTGCGGTTATAGGTCAGTTCTTACCATGAAGCTTGCTGAAAAATTCTATAAAAAGCAGGGACTTGCACGTAAAATGCTTGCTAAAAATATTAATTTTATCCGCCCCAAGGAAACAGACCTGTTGGCGCTCCTGGAAAGCCATACAATAGATTATATCTTTTTATACAGGTCAGTAACACTTCAGCATAAACTAAAGGCGCTCATTCTTCCAGATCAAATTAACCTTAAACAAGCATCATTAAAAAAACACTATAAGAACGTGAAGGTAAAAATTTCCGGTAAAAAACCGGGAACATATATTTATAAATACGGGGCTCCTATGGTTTACGGAATTACAATACCCAATAATTCACCTAATCCAAAATTGGCCAAGGCATTTATCAAATTCCTTCTTGATCCTGAGAAGGGCGGAAAAATCATGAAGGACAACGGACAGCCTTCGGTTGTTCCGGCCGCTTCACTTAGTTATAAAAATATTCCGGGAGAATTAAAAAGGTATGCCGCGAAACAATAAACCGGATGTATTCCGGCTGATTTTTATTTTTGTTGGGGGCTTGATTCTACTGTTTATAATAGCCCCCATTGCAGGTATTTTTTTAAATACTTCGGCCGGTGATTTTCTAAAAACCGGTCTTGATAAGGAAGTCAGAAGCAGCATCTGGCTTACCCTGTGGACATCAATGGCAGGAACACTTCTCCTGTCAATCGCGGCGATACCATTTTCATATCTGATGGCAAGAAAGGATTTTCCATTCAAGTCCATTATTCTTGCAATCATTGACATTCCCGTAATAATCCCCCACTCCGCCGCAGGCATTGCAATACTCGGAGTGCTTGCACCAAACAGTTTTATTGGAAAATTTGCCGCTAAACTGGGAATATCATTTATCGGAAATCCAATTGGAATAATGATAGCCATGGCATTTGTCAGTATTCCGTTTTTAATAAACAGCGCTAAAAACGGATTCGAAGCCGTCCCGGAACGTTTGGAAAAAGCAGCTCTTAGTCTGGGCGCATCAAGATCCAGAGTATTTTTTTCTATCAGTCTTCCCCTTGCGTACAGATCAATAATCACAGGTCTTGTTATGATGTGGGCACGGGGTCTTAGTGAATTCGGCGCAGTTATAATTGTTGCCTATAATCCAATGATAACGCCGGTTCTTATATACCAGAGATTTACAGCCTTTGGTCTGAAATATGCACGGCCTGTAGCAGCTGTATTTATTTTGGTCGTACTTGTTATTTTTATGATTTTACGTTTTATTTCAAGGGAAAAAAGAAATGCTTGAACTTAAAGATATATCAAAAAAACTCGACACCTTCACTCTGAGAAAAACATCTTTTGCTGTTGAGAAAGGTGAATACTTCATACTGCTTGGTGAATCAGGTGTCGGGAAAACAGTAATACTGGAAATAATTGCAGGCCTGATAAAACCTGATACAGGAAGTGTTTTAAAAAACCAAACGGACCTTGGCAATTTATCCTTAAAAAATAGAGGTATAGGCCTTGTTTATCAGGATCAGGCACTATTCCCAAATATGACAGTAAGGGAAAACATAGCTTTTCCCATGAAAGCCCGTAGTTTATCCAGGGATGCAATTCAGTCAAAACTTGAAGAACTCGCACGTAAAATGGGTATTTCAGACATCCTTAACCAAAGTACCACGACTCTATCCATCGGGCAGGCGCAAAGAACGGCGCTCGCGCGCACTCTTTCCTCCGACCCCGAAATTCTGCTGCTTGATGAACCGCTTTCATCGCTGGATGTACAGGCAAAATCAGAACTACGTAAACTCCTGCGTGAAATAAACAAAAACGGCCAGACAATCATTCATGTTACTCATGACTATGAAGAGGCAATCGCCCTGGGATCGAGCATTGCCGTCATGGAAAACGGAAGTATTTCACAAGTCGGATCTCCCGATGATGTTTTTCATCATCCTAAATCAGAATTCATAGCAAGATTCACGGGAATAAAGAATTTTTTCAGGGGTGAACTTCTTCATGATGAAACGCAAACAAAAGCATTTTTGTCGGATACAGCTAAACTCTACGTTATGACCGACAATCCTCCATCAAAAGGTTTTTTGATAATTGACGGTGAAGACGTAACCATTTCAAATGAACAAACCAGAACAAGCGCCCGCAATTCCTTCAAGGGAATCATTACAGGAATTGAAAAGGTCCGCGTGGGAATAGAAATAATTATTGAATCAGAAATAAAAATATCAGCTCATATAAGCAAAAGCTCATTAACAACTCTCGATCTTTATCAGGGCAAAGAAGTCTGGGCAAGTTTCAAAGCAAGCGCTGCAAGGTTTATAAAAGAGTAAAATTATGAATATAAATAACTCAACACTGGAACAGAAAAACATGATAATGATCGGAGCTGCCGAGCGCAATGTAGGCAAAACCGAATTCGCCTGCACACTGATTAAAAAAGCAAAGTCAGCAGGAGATGTTATTGCCCTGAAAGTCACAACGATTAAGGAAAAGGATGGAGACTGTCCGCGTGGAGGAGAAGGTTGCGGGGTATGCACCTCCCTTGAAGGCAATTTTTCAATCACAGTAGAAGAAAATAAAAAGTCTGATAAGGATACATCAAGAATGCTTGCCGCAGGGGCAGCAAAGGTCTACTGGCTCAGAGTCCTGAAAGAACATTTAACAGAAGGCATTGACGCGTTTTTAAAAATGATTCCTGCAGGTACACCTGTGGTATGCGAATCAAACAGCCTTCGCCTTGTTTTGAAACCCGGGATTTTTGTAGTCATTAGAGAAAAAGGTTCAGATAAAGTAAAAGAGTCCTGCAGGAATGTTATAGATATGACTGATAAATTTTTAATATTCAACGGAAACGGATTTGAAAATCCCATAGACAGTTTCTTCTTTAACAACGGAAAATGGATTGTGAAAAAAAATGCTTCTGCAATAATACTTGCAGGAGGCAAAAGCAGCCGCATGGGCCGGGACAAATCAATGATGCCTGTTACTGGAAAACCGATGATAGAACATATCAGCGATATATTAAAAAATCATTTTAAGGATATATTAATAGGAACCAATGATCCTGATAAATACTCATTTCTGGAATTAAAAACAATCATGGATCAGATGCCGGATCAAGGTCCGCTGATGGGAATACTATCCTGTCTTGAAGAATCTCCTAATGATCTTAATTTTGTCACAGCATGCGATCAGCCTAATATCAATCCTGAATTTATAGATATGATGCTGGAACAAGCTGCGGATTACGATGCTGTAATTCCCGTCTCATTAAATGGAAAAAACGAACCTCTATTTGCAATTTATAAAAAAAGTATAACTCCCGTAATTAAAAATTTACTGAAAAATGAGAAACGCCGTATTAGCGCATTATTTGAAATAATAAATGTAAAATACATCAATTTTGACAGCCAGGCCTGGTACCAAAACCTTAACACAATAGAAGATTACAAAAACTACAGGAGTACAAACAGTGATAACATTTCAAGAAGCCTATGACAGAGTCATTGAAGAAAAACTGACCCTTAATACAGAGCAAATCCCGTTTCAGTCCGCCCTCGGCCGTATACTTGCTGAAGACATTGTATCCGACATGGATATGCCTCCTTTTAATAAATCCGCGATGGACGGATATGCCTGTAGACGCGAGGATATTACAAACGAACTAAGTATTATAGAAACCATTCCTGCCGGACATATCCCTAAAAAGAAAGTAACGAAAAATACATGTTCCAAAATTATGACAGGAGCAGTTATTCCGGACGGAGCGGACTGTGTAATAATTATTGAAAAAACAACTGAAACATCGACTGATAAAATACGTTTCATGGATGATAACACTGCCGACAACATCTGTATCAAGGGTGAAG
>JAGLSM010000450.1 GCA_023135745.1 Spirochaetota bacterium
CCTGATTCTCCATTTGAAAAGGATTTCGACAAGAAGTCCAGTACGGCTAAGTATGACAAAGATTTCGGTGAAGTCTCTGAGCCTGATGATGCTGTTTCTGAATCTGCGGCGGAAGAAGCTCTTTCAGATGCAGGGAAGAGCAATGAAAAAGAGGACGCTACTGAAAAGGAAGCAGCCAAAAAAGAATCAGCGGCAAAAATAGATAAAACAGACAAAAAAGAAAAAGCCTCAAAAGAAGATAAAAAAGCAGAAACTGAAAAAAAAGCAGCAAAAGCAGTAAAGGAAGATAAAAAGGATAAGCCAGAAAAAAAAGAGGCAAAAGAAGATAAAAAAGACAAAGCAGAAAAAAAAGAGTCAAAAAAAGATAGCGGCATAGAAATTGCGGCGGGTGACGTTAAAGCTCTTAGAGACCAAACAGGCGCCGGAATGATGGATTGTAAAAAAGCTCTCGTTGAAAGCGACGGGGACAAAGATAAAGCGCTCAAGATTCTGAAAGAAAAAGGTTTGGCAGATGCTGCAAAAAGAGCAGGCAGGGCAACTAAAGAAGGAGTTATCTTTGTAAAAAACAATGATGTTTCAGCTTCGATAGTTGAAGTAAACTGTGAAACAGACTTTGTTGCTAAAAATGAAGTATTTCAGGAATTTGCGGGAGAAGTTGCAGATTTTGTTTTGGCTTCAAAGAAAAAGGTAAGCGGACAGGATGATCTTTCGGATGAAATGAAGGAACAGCTTAAAGGTGTAATATCAAAACTCGGAGAAAATATAACAATACGCAGACTCTCAAAGATAGACAAAAAAGACAGCGGTTCTCTGGGTACTTACATCCATGGAGATGGAAAGATAGGTGTGGTTGTTTCATTTACACTATCTGATATCGCTGCTTCTGATAAGGATGAATTCAAAAATTACGCGAAAGATGTCGCGATGCAGGTTGCTTCTATGGATCCTGTATCTCTTGACAGAAAAAGCGTACCTAAGAAAGTTATCGATGAACAAAAGGAAATACTGACAAAACAGGCTTCTGAAAGCGGAAAACCTGCTGACATCATTGAAAAAATGGTAGAGGGACAGATGAGTAAATTCTTTAAGGATATTACTTTGATGGACCAGAGTTTTGTGAAAGAAAATAAAATAACAATAACTCAATTAACTAAAGATATCGGCAAGAAAATTGGCGCTGATATCAATGTTGAAGCTTATCATAGATTCATGGTTGGTGAAGAAATTTAATGGGAACTCTACCTTATAAAAAGGTATTACTGAAACTTAGCGGAGAATCTTTGCAGGATGAGTCTATCAATAAGACAATTTCTCCTGCAATAGTTTCTTCTATATCAAAACAGGTCAGGAAAATAAAAGATCTTGGTGTTCAGATCGCTATTGTAATCGGCGGGGGCAATATATTCAGGGGGCTGAAAGCCAGTGCTTCAGGAATGGACAGGTCAACTGCTGATTACATGGGTATGCTTGCAACTGTAATTAATTCGCTGGCGCTTCAAGACGCTATGGAGCATGAAGGGATTGAGACCAGAGTATTATCTGCTATTCATGTTAAAAGTGTGGCAGAACCTTTCATTAAACGAAGAGCAATAAGGCATCTGGAAAAAGGACGTGTTGTAATCTTTGCCGGAGGCACCGGTAATCC
>JAGLSM010000451.1 GCA_023135745.1 Spirochaetota bacterium
GGAATTGCGGCATTTGTTGATGCTGAACATGCATTGGATCCAATTTACGCGAAAAACCTTGGGGTTGATACAGACAATCTTTTGGTTGCTCAACCTGACACCGGGGAGCAGGCTCTTGAGATAGTTGATTCACTTATAAGAAGCGGGGCTGTGGATATAATAGTTATTGACTCTGTAGCTGCTCTTGTTCCAAAGGCGGAACTTTCCGGTGAAATGGGCGATTCTCACATGGGTCTTCAGGCACGTCTAATGTCACAGGCACTTAGAAAGCTTACTGCTTCTATAAATAAATCAAAAACTGCTGTTATTTTTATAAACCAGATCAGAATGAAGATAGGAGTATTCTTTGGAAATCCTGAGACAACTACAGGTGGAAATGCCTTGAAGTTTTACGCCACCATTAGAATGGATATCCGCAGGATAGAGACTCTGAAAAATGGACAGGAAGCATACGGGAACATGGTGAGGGTAAAAGTTGTTAAAAACAAAGTATCTCCTCCATTTAAACAAGCCGAGTTTGAAATAATTTACGGTAAGGGTATTTCAAAGGAAGCTGACCTGCTCAACCTTGCAGTTAAACATGATATTATAGAAAAAAGCGGGACATGGTATTCTTTCCGTTCTGAAAGGATAGGACAGGGAAAGGAAAGTGTCCGCAAATACTTTATGGAACGCCCTGAAATATTAAAGGAAGTTGAGAAGCTTGTAAGGGCTGAATACGATATGCCGTCAGTCCCCGGTAAGGATACCGAAACAAAGAAGGTTTCGGCAGAACAGCCTTTGGCAGCAGGGAGCGCGAACTAGTTGAAAAGGATCAAAGTAGGAATACTGGGCGCGGCAGGTTTTAGCGGTCTTGAACTCGTAAAGATTCTTGCGGCCCATAAGAATGCTGAACTTGTTTTTCTTACTTCCGAGAGGTTCGCGGGGAGAAAGATTGTTGAATTTCTTCCGGAATTGCTTAATTATTCTTCCGGCAGTACAGATATGACAATGGCGGAAATGGAATTCGAAAATCTCAATCCGCATAAACAGGCCGGTCTTGCTGATGTTGTGTTTTTTGCTCTTCCGGCTGAAGTATCAATACAGAATGCTGAAGTATTCCTGAAAGATTCTGTTGTGATAGACTTGTCCGCGGGTTTCAGAATTAAGGACAAGTCTGTATATGAAGCATATTACAAACATGAGCATACACAGACCGGAATTTTGGAGGATGCAGTCTATGGTTTAACAGAGCTTTATCGTGACTCTGTAAAAAATGCTAAAATCATAGCTAATCCGGGATGCTATCCTACAAGCGCGTTATTGCCGTTACTGCCTCTCATTCAGTCAGAATTTATTGATCCGGGTTTAATCATTATCGATTCAAAATCAGCTGTTTCAGGTATGGGGCGTAAGGTTAATTCTGATGCAACCTTTATGGAAATATATGAAAATTTCAGAGCATATGCTATTGGAACTCACAGGCATACACCTGAAATTTCCCAGGAAATTTCCCTGATAAAAAATGGTGTCTTCAAAACAATTTTTACTCCGCATCTTGTTCCCATGAAAAGAGGTATACTGTCTACCATTTATTTCAATTCTTCAAAGAAGGCTGAAGATTGTATCGAACTTCTGGCTAAAAAATACGAAGGGGAGCCG
>JAGLSM010000452.1 GCA_023135745.1 Spirochaetota bacterium
ATTTTGTTCTATTAATATTTTATACGCATATGCACTTTTTTTATGAAACATCATCTCATTTATCTTTTTATTGCAGAATTCGATAATGGATGTTATATGTTTTATACTTTTCATAAGTAGTTTTCTTAGATTTTAACAGGCGGGTACAAATCTAAAAGTTTTTTCTGTATTTCTTTTGGAAGGCTTTGTTTTATGTTTTTGCTTGTATCGGTTTTTAAATCCATAATATAGGGCTCCTTCAGCATTGTTCCTTTATCATCTTTGACTATTCTGAGTTTTGGTCTGTTTGGCATATCCTTATTGTAGGCTACTATCTGACCAATTTCTGTTGAGTCAAGAACAATAAAGCTTCCAAGAGGGTGCTCAGTTTTAATCAGTATGTTTTTCGATAAGTTTTTAATAAAAAACTGAGTGATATACGGCAGGTTTTTTTTACCAGCGGACTGAATGAGGAGCATTAAAACATCTTTAATAGAGTATGCTGCTCTATATGTTCTATTAGTAGTAAGATTATCAAAAATATTTGATATTGATATTACATATGGATAGTATCCGACTTCCTTTTCAGTCAAACCAAGCGGGTATCCTGATCCCTCCACTGCTTCATGGTGCAGTAGTATTATTTTTTTACTTAGACTTGTTAGTTGAGGATTATCTCTGATCATCTCAAAACCCAGAGTCGTATGGGTTTTAAGTTCTTCATATTCATCCTTGGTATATTTTGTGGTTTTATTTACCAGTTTATTCGGGAGTTTAAACTTTCCCAGATCATGAAGAAATGCTCCGATACCAATTTGCCTGACAAGTGATTCCTCAAATCCATGTTTTTTTGCTATTACAATTGAAAGAACTGTGACATTGAGAAGATGAGCGTATGAGAATATTGTATTTGAAGATAATCTGACAAGATTAATGAGTGCGTTTAAATTGGTGTTTACATCTTTTATAATAAGATCTATTAGTTGATATATTTTTGTAATTTGAAGAAATCCTTCCTGTTTGGAATTGACGGTAAGCTCTTTAAAAAGAACCGCCGCTAAATTTATAGCAGGCTGTTGAATCATATTGGGTTGGCTGCCCGGTATTTCTCTATTTGTATCTAAGGATGAATTATCTTTTTGCTGATAATAGACTCGCTCAATTTTCTTTTCTTTTAGTTCTTCAAGTTTAGACTCTGTGAACGGTACCTTGGCATCTAATACAAGGTTGCCTTTTTTATCATAAATTGGGTGATTGATGATAGTTCCCGGCATTATAAACGCGGTTGAAAGGGACATTGCTTCAGGTGGTTTTGAAGATTGTTGAATTTTCAGGTTATACTCCTGATTAAGTAATTATTGATACACTCTGGAAAATCTGGATAGCTGTTCTATGTACCAGTCCTGCATTGAAACCTTATCCATTGCTTTTATCAGGCCGACATCTTTTTTCTGTTTCTGGCTTTCAAACCATTTATATACATCGATGACTTCAGTAAATATATCATTAACAAAGTGAAGGAAGATACTGTCTCTCTTTCCGGTTGACTCGATTTTTTCAGATAAATCGTCATAAAGCCCCATAAAAAGTTTGAGCCATATCTTAAAAATTTTTTCACTTGATTTGTTATTCCTGGAAAGCGGATTATCAAACCATTCAA
>JAGLSM010000453.1 GCA_023135745.1 Spirochaetota bacterium
CAGGTGATTTCAAAGGCGGTTCGTTAATGGATTCTATAAAGAAAGCTATCGGCATTAGTTTATAAATTGGGGATTGCATGTCGGATAATGGAAATATTCTAAAAAAAGAAATTATAAATGACGCAAGGAATAAGGCTGTCCGTATAATCAGCAAGGCAGAGAAGGAATGTGCCGCTATTATAATAAAAGCCGAAGAAAAGTCAAAAAAAGAATGTGATTCTATCTTTGAAAGAGTAAAGGCAAAGGCTGAAATTGAAAGTAATAAGATTCTTGCGGGTACAAATCTTGAAATCAAGAGAAACAGACTTTCAAAAGTAAATCTCTTCCTTGAAGGAATTGTAAAAGAGGCTCTTGACCGGATATCGGAAATAAAGGGTCAAGCAGCTGAAGGTATTCTTGAAAAAAATATCAACAATGCGCTTGCTGCATTATCTGAAAATGAGGTTCAAATTATTGTCAGTAAGGATATAGCGGAAGATATAATTCATAATATTATGAAAAAAAATAAGATTAAATTCAGCATAAAGAAAAGTGATAAACTTTTTTCTTCTGAGGTTATTGTTAATTCCAGAGACGGGTTCTTAAGGTATGAGTCTGTTTTTTTAAATAACTATAAATCGAATAAAGATATTATTCTCAAGCCTGTTTATAAAATTTTATTTGGTGGTGATAATGAGTGAAGGAATAATATATTCGATTAATGGGCCTATTGTAAAAGCAAAAGGTATGGAAAAAAGCGCTATGCTTGACCTTGTTGAAGTCGGGAATGACATGCTGATAGGTGAAATTATATCTTTTGAAGGTGAAAATGCTACAATTCAGGTTTATGAGGATAACAGCGGGATGAAGCCCGGTGAAAAGGTAAAAAGCCGTAATATGCCTATATCAATAGCCCTTGGCCCGGGTTTACTCGGTACAATATATGATGGCATTCAAAGACCTCTTGTTCGGCTTGAAGAGCTTTCAGGGTCATTTATGAAAAGGGGAGAAAAGGTTACTCCTTTAAGGAGTGACATAAAATGGAAGATAGATTCTTTAAAGAAAGCCGGAGATAATGTTATTGCCGGAGCCGTGCTTTTTGAATTCGAAGAGACCGATTTAATAAAACACAGAATTATGGTTCCGCCGGGAATTAATGGTAAGCTTACCTGGATTGCTGAACCAGGCGAATACAGTATTAACGATGAGGTTTATCGAATTACTGATGAGGTAGAAGGCGAGTATAAAGGGACGCTTTATCATTACTGGCCCGCGAGAAACCCAAGACCTGTAAAGGAGAGGGTTCTTGTGGAAAAGCCGCTTTTAACGGGACAAAGGATCATAGATACATTTTATCCAATAGCTAAGGGCGGATCATGCGCGATTCCGGGAGGATTTGGTACCGGAAAGACAATGACACAGCATGCTCTTGCCAAGTGGAGTGATGCTGATATTATAGTTTATATCGGATGCGGAGAACGCGGCAATGAAATGACGGATGTTCTTAATGAATTTCCAAAATTGATTGACCCGGAAACCGGAAAATCTCTTATGGACAGGACTGTTTTGATTGCCAATACTTCAAATATGCCGGTAGCCGCTCGCGAAGCATCTGTATATACCGGTATAACTATTGCGGAAT
>JAGLSM010000454.1 GCA_023135745.1 Spirochaetota bacterium
AGGCAGAGACTCTAGACCCATCCGGATTTGGTGTTCCACAAAAAAGGGGGCAGGGCTCCGGCTTCATTATTGACAGAGAAGGGCATATCCTGACCAATAACCATGTGGTACACAACGTCTCCAGTGTAAAGGTAACCCTACATGACGGCACAAGCTTAGATGCCCAAGTAGTAGGTACCGACCGAGAGAACGACCTGGCTCTTCTAAAGATAGACCCGGATACGCCAGACAATATCACTCCCTTACCCCTTGGCGATTCGGATAACACTAAGCCAGGGCAGATGGCTATTGCCCTGGGGACACCTTTTGGGCTTGAAGGTTCTATCACTGTAGGTGTCATTAGTGGTGTTGGGAGGTCAATAAAGAGCATTGCACAGCGTCCGATCATTGATATTCTTCAGACTGATGCGGCCATTAATCCCGGTAATTCAGGAGGGCCTCTTGTAAACATTGAAGGAGAGGTCATAGGTATAAACACAATGATATATACAAAATCGGGCGGTTCGCTGGGTATAGGTTTTGCCGTTCCCATTAATCTTGCAAAAAATGTAGTTCAGCAGCTGATTAGCAAAGGGCATTTTGACCGCGGTTATCTGGGTATTTTTCTCGGCAAGATAGATAAAAACCTGAGAAAGGCTTTAAAACTTTCAGATGGAGAAGGCGCTCTTGTTAATTCTGTAATAGAAGGCAGCCCCGCAGAAAAGGCCGGTTTAAAAGAGGGTGATGTTATCTTAAAAATAAATGGAAAGAAAATAAAATCATTTACACATCTAATGCAGATTGTTGCAGGTTTTCCGGTTAACAAAGTCGTCAGAATTCTTGTGCTTAGAAACGGAACAAAGAAAGTAAATATTAAATTGAAAATTGGAAAGAGACCGGGAGAAGAAAAATTATCGAAAAAGAAAAAGACTACTGAGACCTGGCTTGGGCTGAAGATTGTTTCTGTATCAGACTTATCCGAACGTGAGCGCAGGAGATACAGGATTCGCCGTAATGAAAAAGGTGTGGTTGTTCATAAACTTACATCAGACGAATATGAGGGAGGACTTCAAGCCGGCGATCTCATAAAGGCAATCAACTATATTCCAATCTATGGGATAAAATCATACAGGAAGTTTATAAAAAGATACAGAGACAGGAAGTCCTTTATATTCAAGATTAAAAGGGGCGGCCGAACCATGTTTATAGCGATTAATTCATAACTAAAATAAAAGCCCGCGTAAGCGGGCTTTTATTTTAGTTATGGTAAGTGGGTCGTTGCGGAACCTTATTTTTTTGAAAATGCAAACTCGTATTCAATTAATTACCAAAAGAGGGCGGTTGGTTGGAGTGAATTCATTTGGCATTTGAGGCTTTATTTACTCAGACAGTGCATTTATCAAAAAAATAAGGTTCCGCAACTTACTTATGACAAAACTCCAATCTTCCATTTCTTTCAAAAATTAGGTTTCACAACTAATCACAAGTCAACTGAATGAATATAGTAGGTATAAAGGGCTCCCTTCCCTGTAGGGGAAGGGAATCAGGGTTAGGTTAATGCTGCCTTTCTTTTCTTAAGGATACAGGCGGCATTAGTATTTCA
>JAGLSM010000455.1 GCA_023135745.1 Spirochaetota bacterium
GCACATTCCTTCTCTGCCTTGCTGATTATACGGACAGCCTTATTCCTTGCGTCATTTATAATTTCTTTTTTTAGAATATTTCCATTATCCGACATGCAATCCCCAATTTATAAACTAATGCCGATAGCTTTCTTTATAGAATCCATTAACGAACCACCTTTGAAATCACCTGATAATCTGTCCGGAATTTCAACAATCATTGGATTTTTTCCACTTAACCTGTGTTCAATAATCTGATTACCTAAACTAAAAGCCACTTCCTCTGTTAAAAGCAGAATCAGGATAGAAAAATTGCCAAGAACCTTATTAAACGCGTCTATAGCATCTTCATACCCTGCAGGTATAAAACCATTTACTCCTGCCAGTTTAAAACCTGCAACAGTGTCCTGGTCTCCTATACAATAAAATAAATTCATTTACGCTTTGCTTAATATCATTATCGCAGCTACTAATCCTAATATTGCAATACCTTCAGCAAGACCAACAAAAGGAAGTAATTTTCCGGCCGTTTCAGGTTTCTCACTAATTGTTCCCATTGCCGCGGCACCAATATTGGACAATGCCCATCCGGCAGCGATAGAGGAAAAACCTATACACAGGGCAGCAGAAATATAAATCCATGGAGATGCAGTCTTTTGTTTTAAATTATCACTTTTATCTTGTACATTAATAGTCTTTTTTGGATTCCCTTTAGTTTGTTCAGCATACAGAGTTCCAAATAACAGGGTAGACAACAAAATAATTACCAAAAGGATAAGTGAAATCCTCATTATCTCATGTTTAAACATTAATTCCTCCATGTAAATTCAAGATATTCCCTCCGATCCGGACTTTGCCGGGATCCGGGTTTGGGAATGCAAAGTATGATTCAGACATAGAATAGTCCCGATTTCATTATTTTATGATAAGTATCGGGATCCAAGTATTAAAATCAATACTTTTTGGTATATTTGAATTGTACATAATATAAACAAAAAAACAAGTGGTAAGTCTTCAAATTTCAATTATTTAGTAAATTATTTATGTTAAAAGTCCTTATCAAAATGACGACAATATTTATATAGGTTATTTAAAAAGGCATCTAATGGATAAAATAAATTTTTTACTCTCTGAACTTGAAGATATGGATAAAATAATTGTATTCCTTAATAAGGAGTCAGTTGTTCCGTGCCATACCAAAAAGATGATTTTCCGTAAAGAAGAAATAAACCAATTTGAATCTAAAGAAATATTCAAAATAGACGGTTATATAAGCAGGTTCGATACAGACATTGATGAAGACTACATCCTGCTGAATGTACCTGATATATGGTTCTGGGATATGGATCAAAAAAATATCAGCAGAGAAGAAGACTTCGATCTTGTATTTGTTCCGAAGCACTCAATCCTCTCAATACATACAGCGCTTGAAACAACAATCAAACGCCTTGTAACCGAACTAAAATGTGAAAAATAATCTCAAAAAAGTATATTGCATATAAGATCGCATAATAAATTCACATTGAACAAGTCTCCGTTGCACAACTTAGCAATAAAGTTCATATGAATCTACATCAGTTGCACAACCTAGTTTTTTGAAAA
>JAGLSM010000456.1 GCA_023135745.1 Spirochaetota bacterium
TAAGTGTTTGGGACAGTAGTGATTAATAAACTAATTAAAAAAGAGCTATCCAGAAATCTTTTTGATTAGACTTCCTGGATAGCTCTTGAAATATTAAAGCTTACACAATATCTTAATTATCTTCCTTCTCGTCATTGCTTTTCAGATTTCCGACATAATTTTCAAAAGCAGCTTTTCCTTCACTCTCCCAAAATTCATGGTAATGATGCTCTTTGTCATGACCTTTAAAAGGTGATTCGGGTGGGTAGTTTTTCCACTTACTCGGGGGACCCTTGTGCCCAAATCCACCAAAGAGAATTTTTGCCAAAATAATAAGACCAAATGCCTGCCAAAATGTAATTAGGCCAAGTCCAAAAATTGAAGGCATTAACCAGTTCCATAACCCCTTAACCAGCAGGCTGAAAACCAACGCCATCACCACAGCAAATACAAGCCCGGCAATCACCATACCAATTATTTTAACTGCTTTTTTTAGGGAAAAACATGAACCCTTGTCCTCTGTACAAAATACTTGAAACATATTGTACCTCCTTTTTTTATTTAAATGCATCTGTTAATTTTGATTTTATAATTTTTAATGCCCGCGATTTCCTCGCAAGTAATGTTCCAATCGGCACATCCCATTCAAAGCTGAGTTCCTTGAATGAACGGCTTTCAAATTCTGTTGCAATTAGAACAGCTTTTTGTTTTTCATCCAACTCATCAATTGCATGATATAGTTTTTCATTCTTTTCATTTTTTTCAAATTCAATTGAGGATTCATAGCGGATATCACCAAGAACTTCAGATAATTTTAAATCCACGTTATCTTTCAAATTATCATCAAACGACAAATCATTGGTTTTATTCCTGCCTGATCTGAATATGTCATAGATTTTGTTTTTAATGGAAGTGTATACATAAGCAGCAATATCTTCAAACTGCAGGGATATATCAGACTTGTCAAAGATATTCAGCATTACATCCTGAATAATATCTTCACTGTCACGTTCTGCGGTATCATTTATTTTTTTATTAACATAGTTTAAAAGCTTTTTATACTCTCTCTTAAAAAAAGCTGATTTGTTTTTTTCTGTACTCATACCTTATATTACGTGAATTTTTAAATTTTATTGCATATTTTTGCAAAATAAAGATATCCTTTATAAGACAGGAATAGATTTCCAAAAGTAAAAACAACTTTTCTAAAAAACTTAATGCGCCTTAAATAACACAAATTTACCAAGATTAATTGTGTACATTGACAGGGATTCGATATTCAGTCCGTTATGGTCCTTTTTAGAAAAAGTAAAAATACCGGTAATTCCTGTAAAAGCTTTTAAATTTTCAATAGTATCACGAATTCTTGATTTACTGATGCCTGTTTTTTTTACCGCGTGGATTATAATGGATAATGCGTCATAAGCATACCCTCCGCTTAAACTTACATTTTCACTGTATTCATCACTGTAGACTTTTTTATAATTTAGAAGAAGCTTTTTTTGAATATGAGTATTCTGAAGTAACTCTGCTATAAATAACCTGCCGCATGGAAAAACAACTCCCTCAGCCGGTTGACCGCCCTTTTG
>JAGLSM010000457.1 GCA_023135745.1 Spirochaetota bacterium
TTAAAATCCTCGAACCCGTCCGAAAGCAAGTCGAAGGCGTTTTAAAATCCTCGAACCCGTCCGAAACAGAGTCGAAGCCGTTTATTTTGGGTCGAAGGCTTCATAGGAACCTGCTATGGCTTTAAATCAACCTGTCATGTCAATATATCAACCTGCCATTGCGGCAAATTGATATGTCATATCGATATTTTAATATTTCATGACAATAAAATAATTTGTCTTCTATACATCGTTAGGGCGTATGTGCACAATACACCCTAACATGCTTGATTTGGCTAATGTTATGGGTTTTAGCATAGTTTTTACTTTCAATGACCGTGACTCTTTGATTATTTTAGATTAAATTATATATATATTTCGTTGCGTAAAATAAAACATCAGGTGAAAATATGTCTATTGACGCTCAAACAGTAAAAAAAACAGCAAAACTCTCGCGTCTTGAATTAACTGAAAATGAGATTTCTCATCTAACAGTGCAAATGGAAAAAATCGTTAAATTTGTTGAAAAAATAAATCAACTTGACACAGAAGGCATCGTACCAACAGCTCATGTCCTTGATATTAAAAATGTAAGCAGGGAAGATGCTGCTGTAAATTCCAGCATAAGGGATGAACTATTAAAACTTGCTCCGGAATCAAAAGACGGGTTTATACTTGTGCCCAGAGTAATCGAATAAATAGACAGGATCTTTAATGAACATACATGAACTCTCAGTGACAGTTTTAAAAGAAAAGCTGGAAAACAAGGAATTATCCTCGCATGAAATTGTATCACATTTTCTATCCCGTATAGAAACGGATCGGAAGAAGAATGACCGAATAAACGCGTTTATAGAAATATTCCGGGATAAGGCGCTTAAAGATGCAGCCGAAGCTGATAAAAAAATTGCTGCCGGTAACAGCGGTGAACTGCTTGGTATTCCACTTGCATTAAAAGACAACCTTAACCTGACCGGTTTTCCAACAACATGCGGTTCAAAGATACTTGAAGGCTACAATTCCATTTATGATGCCTGTGTAGTAACAAATCTTAAAAACAGCGGCACGATATTTCTCGGTAAAACCAATATGGATGAATTCGCTATGGGATCATCCAATGAAACTTCCACATACGGTATTGTAAGAAATCCTGTAGACAGATCAAGAATCCCGGGCGGTTCAAGCGGCGGTTCTGCATCCAGTATAGCAGCAGGATTTGCGCCTATTTCCCTTGGATCGGACACCGGAGGATCAATAAGACAACCGGCATCACACTGCGGTGTCGTCGGAATGAAACCTACATACGGAAGAGTATCAAGATACGGTCTTGTAGCCTATGCTTCTTCCCTCGACCAGATAGGCCCATTCGCGAAAAACATTGAAGATGCCGCCTTATTATTAAAAGTAATATCAGGTTATGACAACAGAGACTCAACTTCCGCCGATATTCCTGTTCCTGATTATACAGACGGTCTTGAAGGTGATCTAAAAGGTAAAAAAATTGGAATTCCTTCGCAGTACTTTACAAAAGGAATCAACCCTGAAGTAGAAACAATAGTTAGAAATGGAATCGACAAATTAAAAGAT